>DAISII010000033.1:0-8069 GCA_036822115.1 Candidatus Planktophila sp. | reverse complement strand
CAGTTCACATCAGAGTCAGAAAAACAGTAAGGTAACAGTGCCTGGTAATGATAACCGTTCTTACAATTCTCGTCAGAAATCGATGTACACAATGGATTTGCCTCTTGTAAACTTACGTAAGAGCTTGAGTAAAGATTTGAGGATGGCTCGCCATACATATCTACAAAGCTAAAAATTTGCTGACCGAGTTCACTGTCATTAGGCAATGCCCATGAGGGACCAGGTTCATTTGTATTTTCAAAAGCTCCAGCTGTCGAAGGTACCAGCAATGCACCGAGTAAAAAGAGTGCAATAAACGGTTTAATTACTGACTTCATTTCTTTTTATACCCTTTCGGACAGATGGGTTTGATCGCACTTACTTTCTTGACAACCTTGCCTTTTACACAGGTAATAGTTGTTTTCTTCGCCGCAATACTCTTTGTTGGTGTTGGGCTTGCAGTGACTGAAGCGGTTGGTGTTGGTTCAGCTACGTTTGTAGGTGAAGGTGAAGCCGTAGCTACCGGCTTGGTATCTAAGTTCACCTTAATTATTGGGCTTGAGTATGTAAATCCCTTTACTGATAACCGCAGCCAACCATTTTGTCGAACAATCGTGTTTGAGGTAATCGTCGAAGATCCATTTGCGTTAACAATTTCAACCGTGGCTACATCAGGCAAGCTGTTATTTCCATACAAACACTTCGCGGCAGAATCCTGAATAACTAAGTCATATGAACCTTTGAATGGTGTGACTCCATCTGGGCCATAGTGAAGAGCTGCAACCTTGTAATTCAAAGTCTTCCCATCAAACTCTGGAGGATTACCGGTGTACCAAAGTGAATTGCTTGTAACCAGGCCAACTAAATTAGTTTTTCCACCCAAACACTCTTGTGCTTTTGGACTCGAGAATTGATTTGGGATGGATTTAATATTCCAATAATCAACTAATCCATCGGCACGATCATTGGTATAAGGAAACCACTTGTCATACCAATCAAAATTGTTGGTATCTGTTGGGATTTGCCATACATATCCGCCTTGGGCATACCCGCCATCCTTGCGCAAGGGATGTCGTCCGCCATCGCTTAAGAAATTTTCCATCTCTGCAGGCAAGTTAGGGAAGTCGATTAAAGGCTTGCTTCCCTCAACAGTTACTGGCTTTCCGGTGACAGTAAGTAAATTAGCTGGTCCACCTAATGCGGTTGAAACTGACAAAGTTGGTTCGGAAATTCGCCCGTACATCCAACCTGTTACTGATTGCGGAACTCTTAAAGAGAGTGAGCCAATAGCATTTTCTTGCCATTGCTGTGCAACGGCGCAATTTCCGACTTCTTGAAATACGCAATTTCCAATATGATGATCGAAAACTAAATCAGTAGTACCTGCCGCATAAGTTAGCTGCATCTGACGGTAATCACCGGTGACTTCATTTATGGGAACAATTCCCGCCTGAAACTTTGTCAGCCCTTGGCCATTTACATAATAAAGACTTGCAATGACCGCATACTTATTGTTCCCACCAGAGTGGTTCTGCCCGGCAACTTGCCACACGGATGGACTGCCACCGTAAGGAACTTTCAAATTGGGGTAAGCATCTACTTTAGGAGAGTTAATAGTTCGCACTAGTTTGCCCTGCGTCAAAGCTCCAGATTCGTTTCCAACTGACATTCCTTCAATACAAGCTTCGACAATAGTTGAGGTGCAAGGAGGAAGGATTAATTGTGCGCTCCAATTGCCATCTCTGCAGCGTTCATCAGCAAGAGTAGAACATGCAACTCCGAGTCCAGTGTTAGAAAAAGACTGTAAGTACGACAGGCTATTTCCTCGAGTTACATCTTCAACCCACACCAAGCCAACTTTTCCTTGTGGAGCGCTGTCATCAGCAAACCAGACATCAACGGCATGCGCAGCGGTGCCGGAGAATAGAGCGAGAACCAAGATCGCAGAGAGAGCGAATCGTGTGACTAATCTTTTAATCGAAACCCTCCTTCTGTGTTAAAGCTTGAACTGGCAACTACGTGAATGCGGACCGCCCTCATACTTTCATGAGAGCGGCCCGCATCAACTAACTACTTAGATGCGAGGGCCAACTGCCTTATATCCCTTTGGACATACTGGCTTTGTTCCCTTTACCTTCTTGGTTGTAGCACCACGTGCACAAGTAATTGTGTACTTAGGCGGTGCTAATGAAGAGATCTTCTTACTAGAAGCTTTGTAGCCCTTCTTCATTTTGATTGCTAGACGAGGCTTTGAGTACTCGAACCCTGAAACATCGATGATGATGTTTCCGTTCTTGGCAGACACCACGCTGATCGCCGCACTAGATCCACCCTCTTCTGTTGAAACAGAAACAGTTAGAGCTGTTGCTGCATCTGCAGGATTAGTTAGTCCCCATAGCAATGCTGCATCCTTGAATGGAATTACTGCCTTATAGAAACCACGGTTAACTGTGGTTCCGTCTGGGGCAAAGTGTGGAGCAGCTGTTGTCCAGCTAAATGTCTTCTCTTTCGCATCCCATGTTGGTGTAGTCAAAGAACAAACACCATTTGATCCGACATACATATTGCCCGAAGTTCCTTCGATACCAAAACCTGCGGTGTCATTTTGGGCAATTATTAAAGTCTGGAACTGACGAACATTTGCTTTTGCAACTCCAGTTTCGCCATTGCAATCGGCACTTGCCTTAGCAAGAGGAACAGTGACTGCAGTTCCTTCAACTGTAAGTGTTGTGAACTCTTTTCCAACTGTCGAAGTAACTGTTGTATCTACACCAACAGCAACTGTCACACCAGTTTTCATGTCACCAGTGCGAACCTTTACAGAAATCACAATGTCTGAATCCAGGCTGACGGCATACGCCTTGTTTCCTGGTTGACCAGCAAGGGTAACTTTGTTGTCTGTTGCAGTAAGTGTTGGAACCACATCGATAAACAAGTGATTTACAAACTCATTTGCTGCTTTTGCATCAACAAACAAACCGTCGTAACCAATAGAACCAAGGCCCAGTGTGTTCCACAAAGGTGAAGTCCAGCGGCCACTTAGAGCTCGTCCAGCTTCAACCGGTGCAAGAACCGCAGTTTGCTCATTTGGAGCAAGCGGTGCAGGTGTTACACCTTCTGCATCTGGTGCAGATGTTGCTTCGGTAACTGTTGTTGTTGCTGCAGGATCTGCTGGTGCAGTTGGAGTAGCAGTAGGAGAAGGAGTAGCAACCGCTGCTGGATCAACCGATGGAAGTGTTGCAGCTGTGCCAGCTACATCCCAACCATTAATCAAAGAATTATTTGTAACCCAGACTGGTGTGTACAAAGCTTCAGTCTTGTCAAAAGTCTTCTTTTCTGCGTCATAGCGTGCGTTAACTGTTGGCTGTACACCCTTAGATGCATAGTCCTTCAGATCGATCCATGTTGCAGCATCCAAATCTTTTGCCGCTGCTGAACCTAATGCTGCAGTTGTGTAATTGAAAATGAATTTAACTTCACCATCGTTAACTGCGGCAACTGCGCCTTTGTAGCAAGTTCCGAATGCAGTTTTAGATGAAGTATTTGTCGTTGCATTCCAGCAATCAATAATCGCTTTAAAGGAATCCGCTGGCTTTGTAATGTCATATGTTTTTGTTGCTGAATCGATGCGAGCGCCAATTTCTGGGAACTGCGCACTTCCGACTAGTGGTGAAATATCTACGAAAGCTGTTGTTTCAGCGGTAAGAGCATCTCTCTGATACTGAGTCATCCACCAATCATTTTCCTTAACAATGCCCTTTATAACTTTGGCAACTGGCGCAAATGAAATTCCATTGTTTGCACTTTGCCCAGGTACGGCGCTTCCGGTTGCTACCCACTGCAACGGAACAACTTTTCCTTGAGCAGTTGTTACTGAAATTGATTCGATGCAATAAATTCCATTTTGCACAGCGCATGCTGGAAAGGCTTGCTTAGGCACTCGAAGAGTTGCCGCGCTGGATGGAACAATGCTGTTTGCGATCAATGCCAGAGCTGCCGCCGCAATTACAGCGCGGCTCAGAATGTGCTTTTTCATGTCTTACCCCCAGGAGATGATTCGGAATTATCCGAGTTTATATAGAGGCTTCACCGCAAAATAGGCTCAAAATTATGCAGCCATGGTCAAAAAAATTTACTTCTTTTTGTAGCCCTTGGGGCATACAGGCTTAACCGCGGTTACCTTTTTGGTCACTTTGCCCTTGATGCAGGTGATTGTGGTGGTTTTGGCCTTTGGGGCGGTGATGCTCTGGTTGGCAGCTGGACCCTTACTCCCACCTGTTGCATCTGGGCCCTTGCTGCCGCCTGTGGCATCTGGGGTTGATGAGTTCATTGTGTAGTTGGGATTTAAGGCAATATCCAAGAGCGGATCCGGAAAATCAAAGTTCGAGACATCAACGACGATGTTTGAATTGCGGACCGAGATTGAACTCAATGCAACTTTTGATCCACCTTCAGTTGTCATGATGGAAACTACAAGTGCTTTAGCTGCATCGTTAGGGTTTGTTAGCCCCCACAAAACTTTGGCATCGGCCACCGGAATAAGTGCACGATAAAAACCTTTATTAACGCTGCTGCCATCTGGTGCTAGTCGCGGGGCGCTGGCGGTGTATTTAAAGTGCTTGGTATCAGCGTTCCATACCGGAGTCGAAAGTTTACATAACCCATTTGATCCGATGTAGAGCTTGCCTGTTGTACCAGCAACATTGAAACCTAGCGGATCGTTTTGCGGAACAATGACAGTTTGAAATTGACGAATCAGCGCGGTTGCAACACCTGTATTGCCCACACAATCTTTACTTGATTTAGCCAACGGAACTAACACTGGGTTTCCAGCGATTTCCATGGTGGTGATCCCGCCAGTGACCGCGGAATCTACTGACACATCTGTGCCGACTCCAAAAGTTACTCCAGATTGAAAATTACCCATTCGCAACTTAATTGAAATCCTGACCTCAGAATCTAAATCCGTTGCATAGTTTGGATTACCTGCTTGGGCAGCTAGTTTGACACTGCCAGAAGAAGAAAGTGTTGGCTGGGCATCTAAATAAACCCACGGCACAAACTCATTTGCTGCCTTTGCATCAACATAGATTCCGTCGTATCCAGCTGCGCCTAAACCAAGAGCGGACCAGTCGGTACTACTCCAGCGGCCGGGCAAGGTTTTTCCAGCAACAACGGTGCTCTTTGCTGCTGCATCACTTGATCCAGATGTTGTCCACGCTAAGAGCACGCTTTTTCCAGTTGAAGAAACTACTGAAACAGAGTCAACACAAAAACTCTCACTGCTTTGGCTACAAGGTGCCCATGATCCTTTGGGCAAAACTACATTGGCTTGTGCAGGCTGCGCAGTAATAATTACTTGAGCCATCAAAGCGATCAGCGCTACAGCGCTTCGAATCTTCATAGGTGTTTTTCTCATCGCGCCACCGTTAAGAACCAGTTCCATTGCCAGGTTGCCTTGTTATTTACATTTGTAATGTCGGCTAACTCTGGGAAAGAAAAGACGAGATTGACCTTGGCACCGGGAACAACTGTTAGCGGGCGTGATGAACTAATCAATGGCGCGTTGTCCACGTAGACCATTAATGAAGGTGCCACAGAAATGATGTCCTCCGTCTTGTTCATAACAGCCAATGTCCAGGTGGTTGGGCATTTTCCAACGCGGCAACGGCTCCATTCCACAGTTAATTTCTGAGCGGTCAATCCGCCCAGAGTGTCACCGATTCCGGCAGCCCTAGATATCGCACTCAGGTCGCCGATGGATTCTTCCCACGTCACTGGGTAATCCGAAATAACTGCCTGGATTTGTGCACCTGGGGAAGCTGAATTTTCAGTCGGTGCCGAATCCCCATTGTCTGGGTCAACTGTTGTGTTGCCGCCTGAGCTAATCACAACTGGATCTGAACTTAAGAAGTTGCTGACCCCGATGTAGCCCACAATCGAGATAGCTGATACGGAAAGGCCAAAGAGCGCCAACAACAACACTCGTCGTATACGGCGCTTGCGAGATTTGGCGATAATGATTGAGGCTAAATCTTTATCGTCTAACACTCCGTGGGCCATCCATTGCAATTCGCGGCGGATTAAAGGCTCTACATCACTCATTCTCCACCACCTCTGCTAAAACTATTTCCTCGGCTCCATTGCCTAACTCTTTACTGTTAGCCGGTGCTGAAATCGGCTTCTTAAAAGATTTTTCAAGCTCTGGCATCAGACCAATGTGTGCAGCAACTGCAGCCTTGCCCCGAGCCAAGTGCGATGCTGCTGTGCCGGTTGGAATCTGCAGCACTTCGGCGACTTCTCGCAGAACAAATCCATACTCATATGTAAGCACCAGCACTGCACGTTGCATTCCGCTTAAAGTTTTCAGCGCAGATTGCACTAACAAACGTTGCAGAACATCATCAGACTGATCTGAAATCTGCAGCACTTCTTGGGGCAGGTCAAAAGTAGTTTCCTTCTCATCCCGTCTTCTCGCCCATTTACGGCGTAAATCAATGTGCTTTGAAACCATGACTCGGATTACATAAGCCTCTGGATTATCATGTTGGCTAACTTTCTCCCAACGCTCATAAACATCCATTAATGCTTCTTGCAAAACATCTTCGGCATTTTGAGTGTCAAAACAAATTGTGCGCGCTGCACGCAGCAACATGCTTTGACGTTGCGACAACCATAAGGTGAACTCCACCTGCGCTGCAGCATTTTTCATAGACATAGCCTAACCTGCCAATTTACTTATAGTGCCCTTACACTTACTTTCATGCGTAAAGTTGCGATGTTCTTGCTCATGACCGTTTTAACCATGACTGGACAACCTCAAAATGTAAGTGCTGCCGAAGAAAGTTGGATTACCGATCCAAGCATTCCCGCTACTTATGCCTTGGGAAATTGCAGAACAGCAACTGAGCTAGATTGCATCGAATCAGTGGAGTATGCAAAACGGGGTGAGGGTTATGTGGTGGCCACCTTCACTGGCACTAGCTCGCCAACTGAGTACACCGAACCAAACGGTAATTTTATAAAACAGTTTAAGACAGATTGGATTGTCGGTGAGGACTCTTATCAAGTTTTAGCCCAACTTGAAACCCAGTCCCACAAAGTTGGAACGACACAAGTGGGCGCTGCGCTTCGTGTCACGGGTTACTACATGGATACTTTAAAAAATCCAGATCCGCTCAATAGAAAAATTCGCATCAAAGTTCGTACCAGCTGGTTGCGCCCGATGAATGTGCAATTAAAGGCTAACGAAGCTGGATTCTTGGATGAAGCAATTCCCGGAGGCAGGCGTTTGACCCTTGAAGGGTATGCAACTCAAATTTCGCAATACACAGAAAATATGGCAGCTAACCTGAGTTCCTCGAACCCTTGGTCGATGAAAGCAGACGTTGATACTCCAATCTTGGCTTTCTACATTCACCATGCTGATACAGATATGACTAAAGGTTATTGGACGCCAGTGTGCGCCGATAAGGGCTATATGGTGCAATCACACAACACCGATGCCACTGGTGATCCACTGTGGAATGCAGCAACAGATAGCCTCGAATTTTCAATATTTGCACCACATACCAAAGCTGATGGCACGCCCAATATTGGATTCTTTAAACTGTGGGCAAGTGAAAAATTCTTGGATTGCAAATATCCAACAAATACTCTGACTAAATCGGCAAAGTTAACAGTCCAGATTTTGTACGAAGATGGAACCGTAACGGCCGTTAGCACTGTGGTTAATCGCAACAATGGAAACATATTCTTCTCAGCTGATGGCTTCCATTTCTCTGCTCCAAAAGTAATTTTGAAGGCAGAAACTCCAGCACCAACGCCTACTGCAACCCCAAAACCCACAGCAACACCAATAGTCCAAAAGAAGGTCACAATTACCTGCGTTAAGGGCAAGGTAGTTAAAAAGGTAACAGCGGTTAAGCCAGTGTGCCCTAAGGGATATAAAAAGAAGTGAAGAACTGATCCCTAAGGGGAATTAGTGTTGATGATTAACTCGTGTCGACTACTCATGCGGTGTGAGTAGTCGATTCTGCAGTCAAGGGTATTTTTTTCCTCAGGGAATGTTGCGTTTATTACTCCCAAAA
>DAISII010000032.1:0-8194 GCA_036822115.1 Candidatus Planktophila sp. | reverse complement strand
TAGAAAATTCAATTTGTAAACGTCGAGGCAAATCAAGGTGATGCTCGTTCTTCATCAAGTAAGCAACACCGCCCTTACCTGATTGTGAATTAACGCGAATAACAGCTTCGTATGAACGACCAATATCAAGTGGATCGATAGGCAAATAAGGAATAGCCCAAGTGTGATCACGCACTTCTTTGCCAGCAGCTTTTGCATCACGGGCTAAGTGATCAAAGCCTTTTTTAATTGCATCTTGGTGAGAACCAGAAAACGCGGTAAATACAAGGTCACCACCATAAGGATGGCGCTCAGGCACACGAAGTTGATTGGCGTACTCAACTGTGCGACGAACTTCATCGATATTTGAAAAATCAATGTGTGGATCAATTCCATGAGTAACTAAGTTGATTCCTAGTGTTACCAGACAGACATTTCCGGTGCGCTCACCATTTCCAAACAATGTTCCTTCAATGCGATCGGCACCGGCCAAGTAACCCAGTTCTGCTGCAGCAACTCCTGTGCCTCGGTCATTGTGAGGGTGAAGAGAAACAATGACGCTGTCGCGATTATTTAAGTTGCGGCACATCCATTCAATGGAATCGGCATAAACATTTGGTGTAGCCATTTCAACTGTTGCTGGAAGATTCATGATTGTCTTCCATTGTGGGGTTGGCTTCCAGACATCATTGACCGCATTACAAACTTCGACCGCAAACTCAAGTTCAGTGCCCGTGTAAGACTCTGGTGAGTACTCAAATGAAACCTTGGTTTCAGGAACAGTTACCACTAAATCCAAGCAAATTTTTGCAGCATCAGTAGCAATCTTCTTGATGCCCTCTTTATCAAGGCCAAAAACTACTCGGCGCTGCAATGTAGATGTGGAGTTGTATAAGTGAACAATTGCCTGCTTGGAACCCTTGATTGCTTCAAATGTTCGAATGATTAAAGATTCTCGAGCCTGGGTTAAAACCTGAATAACAACATCATCAGGGATCAAATTTTCATCGATAATTTTGCGAACGAAATCAAAATCAGTCTGGCTCGCACTTGGAAATCCAACTTCGATCTCTTTGTAACCCATCTCAACTAATAGCTTGAACATCGCCAATTTGCGTGGCGTATCCATCGGATCAATCAAAGCTTGATTGCCATCGCGAAGATCAACCGAACACCACTTAGGTGCTTTAGTAATTTTTTTATTAGGCCAGGTGCGATCTGGAAGATCTACTGGATGAAAAGGCTCATAGCGATGCACCGGCATCTTTGATGGGCGCTGCTGAGGGAAGTTCACCCGCTAAGGATAACGCCTGCCTTAAAGGACGGGCAAATAGCGATCGAGTTCAAAGGCGCTGACTTGACGGCTGTATTCAAGCCATTCAGCACGTTTATTGAGCAGTACATATTCAAATACATGTGCGCCCAAGGTTTCTCGAACTAATTCACTATTTTCCATTGCAGTGATTGCTTCATTTAGATTTGAAGGCAATGCAACTGCTTCCTTTGAATCGCTCAAAACATAATTGTGTTCAACACCCTTAAGTCCCGCAGCCAACATCACCGCATAGGCAAGATATGGATTGCAAGCGGTATCTGGTGAGCGGAATTCGATTCGCGTTGAGTTTTCCTTCTTTGGCTTATACATAGGAATACGAACAAGTGCGCCTCGATCGCTCTGACCCCAATTGGCAAGTGCAGGTGCTTCCCCGCCACCATGTAAGCGCTTATAAGAATTTACCCACTGATTTGTAATTGCAGTGATTTCTGGCGCGTGCTTAATAAGGCCTGCGACAAATGAACGCCCGACCGCAGACAAATTGAATTCAGCGGTTGAGTCATAGAAAGCATTATCTTCACCTTTAAAGAGTGAAACATGTGTATGCATTCCGCTGCCAGGATGATTTGTAAAAGGCTTTGGCATAAACGATGCATGGAAGCCCTGATCCATGGCAACTTCTTTAATAACGTGACGGAAAGTCATGATGTTATCTGCTGTTGTTAATGCATCTGCATACCGCAAATCAATTTCTTGTTGACCAGGTGCGCCTTCATGATGTGAAAATTCAACACTAATACCCATAGCTTCAAGCAATGTAATTGCTTGGCGACGGAAGTCGTGGCCAACAACTGCAGGTGTGTGATCAAAATATCCACCTTGATCGACAGGAACTGGTGCAACGCCAGTTTCGGGAGGGTTTTTAAATAAGAAGAACTCAATTTCAGGATGTGTGTAACAGGTATAACCCATGGCAGCGGCTTTATCTAATGTTCTACGCAATACGTTGCGCGGATCAGATGGAGACGGGGAACCATCTGGCATGGCAATGTCACAGAACATACGCGCAGCACCTGGTGCTTCAGTTCGCCACGGCAAAATTGAAAATGTTGCAGGATCTGGTTTTGCCAGCATGTCAGATTCAGTTATGCGAGCAAAACCTTCGATAGCAGAACCATCAAAGCCAATCCCTTCATCAAAGGCATTTCCAAGTTCTGCCGGAGCAATTGCAACAGATTTTAAGAATCCCAAGACATCGGTAAACCACAAACGCACAAAGCGAATATTGCGTTCTTCCAGGGTGCGAAGTACGAACTCTTGCTGCTTGTTTCTATCTGTAGACATAGATGGCATTGTTACAAATGCAGGTTACGGCTGTGTTAACTGTCCTTAGATAACAAAGAAATCAGCGTGATCCAGGTCTGTTTTAGGGGCTAGATCCTTGGTGATTACAGCGTTGGCACTAATTCTTGATCCTTCGCCAATGGTGACATTTCCAAGCACGCGCGCACCAGCACCGATTACTACATTATTTCCAACTGTTGGGTGGCGCTTGCCATGTTCAATGCCGCGAGCTCCAAGAGTTACATCGTGATACATCATTACATCGTCACCGATGATTGATGTTGCACCGATCACGACTCCCATTCCGTGGTCAATAAAGAAACGTCGTCCGATTGTTGCTGCTGGATGAATCTCAATACCTGTTGTGGAACGCACTAGATTGGAATGAATTCTCGCGACCAATTTAAGTTTGTGATTCCACAAGAAGTGCGAAATACGGTGTCCCCAAATCGCATGCACACCTGGGTATGCCAAAGCGACCTCTAAGCGATTGCGCGCCGCTGGATCATGACTGATCGCGTTATCAAGGTCTTCAATGATGCAATTTAGAATTGGCATTAATTAGTCAACCAAGTCCTCGTACAGCACTGTTGAAAGATAGCGCTCACCATTTGAAGCACAGATGACAACAATGTTCTTGCCTGCAAACTCTGGACGCTTTGCAATCTCTGAAGCTGCCCACAAAGTTGCACCAGATGAAATTCCAGCAAGGAATCCTTCTTCTGCTCCTGCGCGGCGTGCATACTTAATTGCATCGGCTGCAGTTGCATCCAAGATCTCGTCATAAACAGTGCGATCCAAAACATTAGGAATGAAGTTAGCTCCAATTCCCTGAATTGGGTGTGGACCTGGCTCACCACCATTTAAAATTGGCGATGCGGCTGGTTCGACACCAAATACTTTAATTGCAGGATTCTTTTCCTTTAAGTACTGACCAGTGCCTGTAATTGTTCCGCCAGTACCAATACCTGAAATAAATGCATCAACTTTGCCATCAAGATCGCGCCAGATTTCTGGGCCGGTTGTTGTGCGGTGAATAAATGGACCAGCTTCGTTTTCAAACTGGCGAACCAACACCGCGCCAGATTCTGCAAGCTTTTCTGCAGCAGCAACTGCGCCTTTCATGCCTTCGGCAGCAGGAGTCAGCACTAACTCTGCTCCGTATGCACGAATTAGCTTGCGACGCTCTTTTGAAACAGATTCAGGCATTGTCATAATCGCCTTATAGCCACGAGCTGCAGCAACCATCGCTACTGCAATTCCTGTATTTCCAGATGTTGCTTCAACAATTGTTCCACCAGGCTTTAGTTCACCACTAGCTTCGGCAGCATCAATCATGGCAACTCCCAGACGATCCTTAACAGATGATGTTGGGTTATAAAATTCCAGTTTGGCATAAACATTTCCTGCAGCACCGTCTGTGATCTTATTGATGCGCAGTAATGGTGTGTTTCCGAAAATTTCTGTGATGCTGTTATAGACCTTCATAGTTCTCCCCTAAAAAATAGTTTTGGTAATTCATGGAAAAAAGGATTAAAGCTGGGCTGCGGAAAAGAAAATGAATTAGCAGCTGCAGGAAGTAGCCAGGCAGAAATCAACAACACGGTTTCGTGTAAATAACCAGTTGATGATCGTAAGCATGTGCAAATTCTACTGAATAGAATTATTTAAGCGAGTTGCAAATGATTTGCAGGTTACTGCTCTTTCCAGCCTGAGGTCATCGGCAGACGGCGATCTTTTCCAAAAGCACGCACCGATACCTTGGTGCCAGGTGGGTATTGGCGACGTTTGTATTCAGCCTTGTCCACCATAGAAATAACTCGGTGCACTAATTCAGGATCAAAGCCATCGGCAAGCAGCGCTTCATATCCATGATCCTCGTCAACGTAGGCACGCAGCACTTGATCCAACAGCAAATAATCTGGCAATGAATCAGAGTCCTTTTGATCTGGACGCAATTCGGCGCTTGGCTCTTTGCTAATTGACCGTTCGGGTATTGGTGCAATCTCCCCGCGCTCTATCGCCACAGCGTTGCGATATTTAGCCAAGGCCCACACATCGGTTTTATAAATATCTTTAATCGGTGCAAAACCGCCCACCGCATCGCCATAGAGCGTTGAATAGCCAACAGCTAATTCGCTTTTATTGCCCGTTGCTAAAACAAGGTGGCCTTCTTGATTAGAAATACCCATCAAAGTTGTTCCGCGAACACGAGCCTGCAGATTCTCTTCAGCTAGGCCCTTCAAAACAAGGTTGCTCATATATGCATCGACCATTGGTGCAATTGGATTAATCCTGAAGTGAATGCCTGTTGCAGTTGCCATCGCTTGTGCATCTTCAACAGAATGATGTGAAGAGTACTTACTTGGCATTGCAACACCATTGACTCGCTGTGCACCTAAGGCATCAATTGCAATGGCCGCAACCAATGCAGAGTCAATTCCGCCGGAAAGCCCAAGGACAATTGATCTAAATCCATTCTTACCAACATAATCACGAAGCCCCATGACCAGGCCTTGCCACATTTCTGCCTCATCTGAAAGCGCTGTGGCAATTGAAGATTTCAATGAATCAGCATGTACCGCTGCTTCTTCGGAAATCACAACATCAGGTTTGGATGATCCTTCAACGCAATCGATGTCTACCAGAATTAACTGATCATCAAATTGCGCGCTGCGTGCAAGGACTGCCCCATCTTTGCCAACAACAATGCTGTCGCCATCAAAGACTAAATCATCTTGACCACCAGTCATGTTGACGTAGGCAACTGGTGCACCAATTTCCTTGGCCCGCTTTTGTACAAGCGCCAAACGCACATCATCCTTGTTGCGTTCAAAAGGAGAACCATTAGGGACAACTAATAACCCTGGAGTGCGCGCAGCAATGGAATCTAAGGAGTGCCAAATGTCTTCACAGATTGCCACAGCCACATCAACGCCATGGATTCGTACAACAAGGCTTTGATCTCCAGCCACAAAATTTCGGAACTCATCAAAGACGCCGTAATTTGGAAGGTGGCGCTTTACATATCTAGCCTTAATTTTTCCGTCATGAATAATCGCAACGGTGTTCTTGGGTCCTTGGTCTAGGTAACCAACTACAGCGACCAGATCACCAGTGATACCGGCAGCGATTTCTTCAACAGCTGTAATGCTGGCTGCTTGAAAAGATGGACGTAGTGCTAAATCTTCAACGGGATATCCAGTCACAATCATTTCGGGGAAAACAATCAGATTGGCACCCTGTGCCTGAGCGCTCTTTACAGCTTCGGCGATCAACCCAGCATTGCCCGCAAGGTCACCAACCGTTGGGTTGATTTGGGCCAGCGCCACGCGCAACTTCATTTTTCAAGTGTAACGGGGGTACCCTTATCAATGTACCCGGGGACTGCTTCAGGCGGCTTCGAGGAGAGGACATCAAATGGAAAGCCTTTATGGCGGTGCGCTGCATCGACGCATAACGATCTTAGATTTGGCCGCTGCCAAAGAACGCGGTGAAAAGTGGGCAATGCTTACTTCGTATGAATCGATGACCGCCGAAATCTTCGACGAGGCCGGCATCCCCGTACTGCTAGTTGGCGATAGCGCCGGCAATAATTTTCTGGGTGAAGAGAACACAATCCCGGTAACAGTTGATGAGTTAATTCCACTTGCTCGCGCAGTAGTCCGTGGATCACAGCGGGCAATGGTTGTTGCAGATCTACCCTTTGGTTCCTATGAAGCATCCCCCGAATTAGCGCTGGCAACATCGATCCGCTTTTTCAAAGAGGCTGGGGTCATGGCGGTAAAACTTGAAGGCGCACAAATTGAAACCGTTGAAAAACTTGTTAAAAGTGGAATCCCGGTGATGGGTCACTTGGGATTAACGCCCCAATCAATGCATCAATTAGGTGGCTACAAAGTTCAGGGTCGCACCGACGGTGATGTCATTGTCGAAGCAGCTAAAGCGTTAGCAGCAGCCGGGGCTTTTGCCATTGTCCTGGAACTTGTCCCGGCAGAATTAGCCGCCAGAATTACTAAGGAAGTAAGAGTTCCAACTATCGGCATCGGTGCTGGTGTTAATTGTGATGCGCAGGTACTTGTGTGGACCGATCTAATGGGCATCACTAAAAAAGCCCCAAAGTTAGCGAAGGCCTATCGCAATTTGCGAGCCGAAATGTTGGCCGCTACTGCTGAATTTGCCGATGATGTTCGTTCAGGCAACTTCCCCGCCGAGGCGCAGACCTTCAACTAGGGTTGGCGCGTGGCCAATTTTGCGATCGATCTAGCTCCGCTCAGAAAGTCCAAGGACTTTTCCTTATTGTGGGCTGCCGGCTTGATTTCCTACTTCGGCTCGATGATCACCTATGTTGCGGTGCCCTTTCAAATCAAAGAGCTGACCGGCTCTTATGTTGCAGTAGCCATAAGTGGCCTCGTTGAAATTGTTCCCCTAATTATTTTTGGCTTGTATGGCGGCGTCTTGGCCGATGCCCTAGACCGCAAAAAATTGATCTGGGTAACTGAACTGCTATCCCTTCTCTTTACCGCAATATTGCTGATCAACGCGATGATGGATTCACCCAACCTGCTGCTGATCTACATCGTCTCGGGGTTATTTGCCGCGACCAGTGGACTGCGCCAACCTGCAATGCAGGCCGCACTTCCCCGCCTTGTCGATCATGAAGATATGACAGCTGCTGCGGCGTTGATGAGTTTGCGTTGGCAGATCGGTGTGATTGTTGGACCGACTATTGGTGGAATTTTGATTTCATCCTATTCAGTAGCAGTTGGTTATGCCGCAGATATTGCAACCTTCATAATTTCAATTGCCCTGATTGCCTTCATGAAAAACATCCCACCGTCGCACGAGGCCGAAGCCCCATCCCTGTCAGCATTAATTGATGGTGTGAAATATGCATTTAGCCGCAAAGATTTGCTGGGCACCTATCTGATTGATTTAGCTGCAATGTTTTTTGCAATGCCAACCGCCTTGATTCCATTTTGGGCAGATCAACTTGGTGCGCCCTGGGCACTTGGTTTGTTGTACGCCGCCGGAACAATTGGCTCTATTGCAATTGTTTTGACAAGTGGGTGGGCAAAAAATGTTCACTTCTATGGCCGGGCAATTATGTGGGCGGCGATCGGATGGGGTGTATCTATCGCGTTATCAGGTGCCACCAATTACCTATGGCTGGTACTTCTATTTCTAACTCTGGCCGGGGCATCGGACATGATCAGCGCACTCTTTAGATCTGCAATGTGGAACCAAACAATCCCCGACACTCTTCGAGGACGGCTAGCCGGAATTGAATTGCTGTCGTATTCAATTGGGCCATTGGCTGGTCAGATGCGGGCAGCATCTATGGCCGCGGCTACTACATTAAGTATTTCGGTAACAAGTGGTGGAATTATTTGCGTAATCGTGGTCGTATTACTGGCCTATTTTTTGCCCGATTTTAGAAAATTCGACATCCGAACCAACACATATGCCCTCGAAAACCAGAAAATGGCGGAAAAATTACGCGTAAACCCTCAATCAGAGGACGAGAATTCATAACTTGACAGATTTTTGCGGGAATTTTGGTAATTTCGGCGAAATTATTTAATTGCAGATTTA
>DAISII010000031.1:0-8466 GCA_036822115.1 Candidatus Planktophila sp. | reverse complement strand
CTCCGAGGGTAGTTATGCCAGCGAGAACCGCGCCTGTCAGCAGGGAAAATGAGAGAGCAAGCGGGAATGCGCTCGGGGAAACGGTGCCAATGGTCATGGCAAGCAGTGCTCCAGCCAGCCCGGCGATGCCAGCACTGATTGTGAAAGCTAGGACCTTGGAACGGGCTGTGTTGATCCCCGCTAACTGAGCTGCGACCTCATTGCCACGACCAGCTCTCCAGGAACGTCCATAGGCCGAATTCAAAATGTTTCTAACGACCCACATGGACATTAGTGCAGCGAGTGCAGCAATCCAGAAGAACCATTTGTACTGAGTGAACTCTTCGCCTAAAGCAAGTGGAGGAAATCCAACATCAAAAAGTAAACCTTGCTCTCCACCTAAAACAGTAAATTGATTTGCAAGTGAAGGAAGTCCCACTGCAAGAGCCAAGGTTGTGCCAGCTAAGTAAGGACCTGATAAACGTGCTGCGGCCGCACCTAACAGGGCACCACCAATTGCAGCGGCCAAAACAGCAGCAACAAAACACAAAAGAATTGGAAGATTAAATTCGATTCGAAGCACAGCGGCTGCATATGCACCTAACGCCATCAACGCACCATGTCCCAATGAAACCTGACCTGAATATCCTGTTAGCAAAATAATGGAAGAGATTGCGATTACATACACCGCAATGGATGCGCCTTGATAAACACGAAGTTCATCGACCATTCCGCTGAGGAAGTACAGCACAACTCCACCAAGGATAAAGAGTGGAAGATGTGTGCTCTCTTTTTTGCTCTTATGCACGACGACCCGCCTTTACTCCAATAATTCCCTGTGGGCGTATAAACAAAACAAGAAGCAAAACAACAAATGGAGCGATGAAGAAGAGTCCGCTGCTCACATACATCAGGACAAATGAGATTGCGATTCCAAGGAATAGGCCGCCCAGCACAGCGCCGAGCAAACTATCTAATCCACCAATAACTGCTGCGATGAAACCTGAAACAAGTAGCAGCGAGAACTCAATTGAATCTGGTGAGAAGTTTCCATTTCCATTGACGGTTTGGAATAAACCAGCCACCGCACCTGCCGCACCTGCTAGCGCCCAGCCAAGAGTACGAACCGCATCGACTTTGACTCCCGACAGTCGTGCAATTTCAGGTGCATGTGCAGATGCACGCAGCGCCAGCCCAAGGTTAGTTTTTTGGAAAAGAATAGAAAGAATAACCAGCAAAATCACGACGACAACTAGTATCAAAAGTTTTAATGGTGAGAAAACCAATGTGGAACCATTGATAGTGAATCCATTGTTAGAAATTGGAGCAACGATACGTAGATCCTGTCCGCCCCAAATCATGCTTATAACTGAGCGGATAACGCCAAGTAATCCAAGTGTTGCAATAATTGGAGCGACGCCTGCGATTGGACCAGTAGATGCGTGCTTGACCAATAACCGCATCAAAATCAGTTCGACAAGTGCAGCAAATAAAGCCCCACCAATCATGGCAACCGGAAGTGCGACCCAAAATGAACCAATTCTCGAAACAGCTTCATAGCCAAAGTAGGTAGATAGAAGCGCCATTCCTGCTTGAGCGAAATTAACGACTCGGGTACTGCGCCACACCAAGACAAATGCAATAGCCATTAATGCATAAATTGATCCAGCAGTAATGCCAATTAAAAGTGTATTTAATAGTTGCATTGTTAGTACCCCAAATATGCAGCGCGCACTGCAGGGTCTTCGATCAACGCTTGTGCGTGATTGACGGCAACAACTTTTCCTAAGTTCAAGACAATTCCAAGATCTGCAATCCTTAATGCACCCATTGCGTTTTGCTCAACAAGTACAACCGTCAACCTCAATTCATTGGTCAGATCTCTAATTGTTTGAAAAATCTGTTCTACAACCAATGGGGCTAAACCTAAAGAAGGTTCATCTAACAATAGAAGTTTTGGTTTTGACATGATCGCTCTGCCGATTGCCAGCATCTGGCGTTCGCCGCCAGATAAAGTGTCAGATCGCTGAGTAATCCGCTCACCTAGACGAGGAAATATATCGACTACCTGTTCCAGTGACTCTTTCATCTCTTTGCCATCTTTACGCCAAATGGCTCCTAGCTCAAGATTTTCCCTAACAGTTAACTCGGGTATTACTGACTTACCTTCTGACACATGAGAAATTCCCATACGCACTAACTTTTCAGGTTTTACTCCAGTAATTGTTTCGCCCATCCAATTAACCACGCCACTTGTTGGCTTGTTAAGACCAGATAAGGCACGCAGCAAAGTAGTTTTCCCCGCGCCATTTGAACCAATAATCGCTGCTAATTTTCCAGTTGGAACAGCTAATGAAACTTGATTAACGGCGCAGATTGCACCGTGGTGCACAGTTAAATTGGAGACATTAAGCGACATGGTTGCTACCTGTACCCAAATACGCAGCCATAACCGCTGGATCGCGGCGGACAGTTTCGGCGTCACCGCTTGCAATTACTTCACCAAAGTTAAGAACATAGAGCTTGCTACATACCGACATAACAACATCCATGTGGTGTTCTACCAGCAACACCGACATATCAACACTCAAATTGCGGATAAGTGCGTTCATCCACTCGATATCTTGCGAACCCAAACCACCTGCGGGTTCATCAAGCATTAAAATTGTTGGCTCGCTTACAAGTGCGCGCGCAATTGCTACACGCTTAGTATCCGGGTAAGACAAGGTGTCAGCGCGACGATGCGCGATTCCACCAGCGTAGACACGTTCTAATGCAACTCGTGCCTTATCTCGGATTCGGTCTTCATCTTTTCTATTTCTTCCAAATGCCGCAGAAATTAATCCTGTCTCTGACAAATGTTGCGCACCAACCATGACATTTTCCAAAACAGTTAAATCACCAAACAAACCAACACCCTGCAAGGTACGCGCTATTCCTAAATCAACAAGTTCATGCGGTTTTGGAAAATCACTCTTCTTGCCATTCAAATGAAAGTCGCCAGAATCTGGCGTGACTAAACCGCACAACGCATTGAATAAAGTTGTCTTGCCAGCGCCATTAGGACCAATTAATCCAACAACCTCGTTCTTGCCAACTTCTAGATAAACATCATGCAAAGCCCGAAGACCGCCGAAAGAGACATTGACTCTCTCAACGTGCAGCGCTGCATTATTAGTAGACATGAGGTGCATATATTCTAGGCACTCGGGGGCCTATTCGTGTCACAATTTCATAATTAATTGATAACGATGCGGTACCCCAATCATCTGCGGTGTATTCACCGTGGGATCCATCACCGAAAACAATCACCCAATCCCCAGAAACCGCTGTGGAATCCGCCCCTAAATCAACGACAAATTGATCCATAGAGATCCGCCCAATAATGGGTGCTCTTTTGCCGTTTACAAAGACGCCTGCATTTTTTGCAATGCGTGGAATTCCGTCGGCATATCCGATGGAGACAATTCCCAGTTTTGTCTCGGCGGTTGTGTGCGCCGTTGCTCCATAACCAACTGGTGAATTGGCTGGAACTGTTTTTACTAGGTGCAGCTTTGCGCGCAACTGCATTACAGGTTTGAGGGCTAGTTGCGTGCTGTTACCTAATATTGAAATATCTGGAGACAACCCATACATCGAAATTCCCGTGCGGACTAAATTAAAATGCGCTGCTGGATTTTTAAGGGTTGCTGCTGAATTAGAAAGATGTTTAATCGGTGGATTGATTCCAATCTTTGCAAGATCTGCAACCATGGCGTTAAATCGTAGTATTTGTTCATCATTTTGCTTTTCACCCGGTTCGTCAGCTCTGGCAAAGTGCGAGAAAACCCCAATGACATTTACAGTTGAAAAATCTTGTAATAAAAACTCTTGCCATTCATCCAAGAATCCACCACGAGTCATGCCGGTGTCTAATTCAATATGAATCCGAGGCTTATTTGGTAGCTGAGCAATTTCTTTAAATGCGGCAATGGATGCAACAGCAATATCAATTTCGTGCTCAACTGCAGCCTTAAAATCAGAACCTGGCGAAACCAACCATGCCAATATTGGAATCCGAACTCCGTGAGTTCGAAGTGTGATCGCTTCTTCTAGTAAAGCTACTCCGAGCCAATCAGCGCCAGCTTTTTCCGCAGAAAGTCCTACTCCTAGTAATCCATGCCCATACGCATCAGCTTTAACAACCGCCATAATTGCGGTCTTGCTGGTTGATTTTAGGTGAGCAATATTTGATGAGAGATGGCCAACATCGATTCGAGCCTCTGCGCGATTCATGTGCGCTCCACAATCACCATGGCCGATGCAATGCCTGCATCATGAGAAAGAGAAAGGTGCACATCAGCGCCATCAATAAGATCTGCAATTTCACCTCTAAACAAAAAGACAGGTTTACCGCTCTCTAAATTAACTACCTCAGCTTCCTGCCACGACAATCCTTTGCCAGCGTTTAGTGCTTTTGCGAGTGCTTCCTTGGCGGCAAAGCGTGCAGCAAGGGATGCTATTGATTTGGTGCGTTCAGCTGGAGTGAAGAGCTTTTCTGAAAGTCCGGGGGTGCGTTCGAGGGATGCTTTAAAGCGATCGATGTCTACGACATCAATTCCGATCCCATCAATCATTGTGTCAGTCTAGTGCAACTGGCTTTTAGAGGGAACATACCTATCTATTGCAATGATGGTGACTAGCAATGCGCTACCTATGAATAAACCACCCAATAGATCGCTGAACCAATGCGTATGACGGATCAAAGAAACTACACAGACGGTAAGGCTAATTAATACAACACCTGCACTAGCTAAACGCCCTTGGTACCGATCGACTTTGGCATATCGATAGATTAAATATGCCAATATTCCCCAGGATAAAACAGCATTCGATGCATGTCCGCTTGGGTATGACATCCCACCGGCATGCAACAAATCAAATCCATCACGTGGCTTGGTGCGACCTAGCAGTATCTTTACCGATCCAACAACTAAGTTAAGTGAAATCAAAGAAAGAAATGCAAGATTAAGCGGACGCCATGTTTTAAACTTATACGCAATAAAGGCGGCGGCAAGAATCAAAACTGTTGCCGTCAATGAACGTAGACCTAAGTCATCTAGGCGGCGCAAAATGAAACCAGAGAAACCCTCAAACTGTGGTTTTGGTTGGCTGTTAATTTCCTTGTCATAGCTAACTAATGGTCCATAGCTATAAACTTGTTGAGTTACAAATAAAAATCCTGCAAACAATAGAACCGACCAACGTAGTGCGCGATCCATTTGCCTACGGCGATTTTGTGCCACATCAATCATTATTCAACCGTTACAGATTTAGCTAGATTTCTAGGTTGATCAACATCATTACCTCGGACAACGGCCATTTCATAGGCAAAGACCTGCAATGGGACTGTTGCCAAAACCGGCTGGAATAAGGCAGGTGCAACTGGAATTCGAATCACATGTTCAGCACCCTCAACATGTGCTCCTTCTTCGGCAATTACGATCACGCGTGCACCACGGGCTTTTACCTCTTGAATATTGCTCAGCATTTTTTCATCCAAAGAGTGCTCATGACCGGCCGGCAATATTGCAATAACAGGAGTTCCCTGATCAATGAGTGCAATTGGTCCGTGCTTAAGTTCTCCCCCGGCAAAGCCTTCAGCATGAATATATGCAAGCTCTTTTAACTTCAACGCACCTTCAAGTGCAACTGGATACCCAATGTTTCTACCCAAGAACAGAACTGTGTTGTTGTGAGCAAAAGTTCTTGTTAGCTCTCGAAGCGGCTCAACGGTTTCCAAAATTTGTTCGATCTTGCCGGGCAATTCAAGTAATTCTTTGTAAAGGTCTCGAACTTCGGAGTCCTTTAAAGAGCCGTTTACTTGGCCAAGGTGTAGCCCAATTAAATAGACCGCAATAATTTGAGTAAGTAACGCTTTAGTTGATGCCACTGCAATTTCGGGACCAGCGTGGGTGTACAAAACCGCATCTGATTCGCGAGGAATTGTTGAGCTATTTGTATTACAGATTGCCAAAACTCGACCACCTGCAGCTTTTGCATGTCGAACAGCCATCAAGGTATCCATAGTTTCACCTGATTGTGAAATCGCAATAATCAAGGTGCTTGGATCGATAATCGGATCGCGATATCTAAACTCGCTAGCAATTTCTACATCTACTGGGATTTTTGCCCACTTTTCAATCGCATACTTTGCAACCATGCCTGCGTGATAGGCGGTTCCGCATGCAATAACCGTAATCTTCTTCAATGATCTAATTTCGTCTTCGCTCATGTGTAGTTCGTCAAGCAGAATCTGATTGTTATCACTTAAGCGACCAATCAATGTATCTGCCACAGCTTTTGGTTGTTCAAAGATTTCTTTTAACATGAAATGTGCAAAACCACCCTTTTGGGCTGCGCTTGCATCCCATGAAATTTCATACTCTTTTGCCTTAACTGATTTTCCAGCAAGATCTGTAATCTCAATAGTGGTTGGCGTCATTGTGACTATTTCATCTTGACCTAATTCAATTGCATGCTTGGTGTACTCAATAAATGCAGCCACATCAGATGCCATAAAGTTCTCACCATTACCGACACCGACAACTAGCGGAGAATTGCGGCGAACTCCAACAACTACATCTGGCTGATCTGCATGGATTGCGAGCAATGTAAATGAACCTCGAAGTGCTTTAACGGCATCTCGCATAGCAGCGGTTAAATCGCCTTTATGTTCTTTGCGAAGATCGCTGAGCAGGTGAGCAACTGATTCTGTATCTGTTTCAGATGAAAACTTGTGGCCTTTGGCTTCGAGTTGTGCACGAAGTTCGGTGTAGTTTTCAATAATTCCATTATGGATAACTGCAAGCTTTTCATCATTGTCTACATGTGGGTGTGCGTTGGTATCTGTTGGTCCACCATGTGTTGCCCAGCGAGTGTGGCCGATTCCCGAATTAACATTTGGCAAAGACGCATCCAATGCATTTTCTAAGTTTGAAAGTTTTCCGGCCTTCTTCTCGATAAAAAGTTTGCCCGGAGTTCCTAATGCAATTCCTGCTGAGTCATAACCGCGATATTCAAGGCGACGCAAACCTTCGATGAGAGGAATAGAGGCAGATTGTGGTCCTGTGTAACCCACAATTCCGCACATAACTATTGGCTCCTAGCTCTTTTAAAGAGAGATTTCTTTTTTAACAACATCTGCAAGCTGCTGTGCAACTTCTTGGGCAAGGCTATCACTGGCGGCTTCAACCATGACTCTTACAAGGGCTTCAGTGCCAGATGCGCGTAATAAAACTCGACCAGAATCGCCTAAGCGTTCTTCTGCGGATTTAACCGCCGAAGCGATTGCTGCCGATTGTGGCAACTTATCTTTTGCAATATCTTTGACATTGATTAGGACCTGAGGGAATCGAACCATGGTTGCTGCTAATTCTTGCAGCGTCTTTCCTGTGCGAACAACTTCTTGTAGCACAGCAAGGGCGGTAAGAATTCCATCACCTGTATTTGCAAGATCTCGCATGATCACATGGCCTGATTGCTCTCCACCCAATGAATAATCATTTGCAATCATATTTTCTAAAACATAACGATCTCCAACCGGAGTCGTCATTACTGTAATTCCTGCATCTTTCATCGCATGCATAAATCCAAGATTGCTCATTACTGTGCCCACAACCGTGTCATTCTTTAGAACACCACGAGCTTTAAAGCCACGAGCCAAAATCGTCAGAATATGATCTCCATCAATTTCATTACCAGCTGCATCAATAGCTAAACAACGGTCTGCGTCACCATCATGTGCGATACCAACGTCGGCGCTTTCTTTAATAACTGCTGCACGCAACTGATGTAGATGCGTTGATCCACAATCATCATTAATGTTCCAACCATCTGGCTGGTTAAAGATTGCAACTACCTCTGCGCCCGCTCTGCGATATGCCTCGGGTGCTACCAATGATGATGCGCCATTTGCGCAATCAACAACGATCTTCAAACCCTTTAATGGAGTATCAACAGAGGCCAGCACATGCTTTAAGTAACGTTCGGTCGCTGTGTCGTCATTGATTGCACGGCCAACATTTCGACCAGTTGGACGTTCCCAATCCTCACCCATTCGGGCCTCGATACGGGCTTCAATTGCATCATCTAACTTGCCGCCGCCACGAGCAAACAACTTGATGCCATTATCTGGCATTGGATTGTGAGATGCCGAAATCATTACGCCGAGGTCTGCTTTTGATTCAGCGACTAGGTGCGCAATTGCAGGTGTAGGTAATACTCCAACGCGGTACACATTGATTCCGGCACTGGTTAAACCTGCGACAACCGCTGCTTCTAGGAACTCTCCAGAGGCACGAGAATCCTGGCCAACTATTGCAGTGGGCCGGTGATCTTTATTTGATGAGCTTTCAACCAAGATATGCGCAGCGGCAACAGAAACATCTAGAGCAAGTTCTGCGGTGAGATCACGATTGGCTAAGCCACGGATTCCATCGGTGCCAA
>DAISII010000030.1:8309-8729 GCA_036822115.1 Candidatus Planktophila sp. | reverse complement strand
CCATCACAGTAATTTCAATGGGACCAGAGCGCGCAACTGAAGCGGTTCGCAAAGCGCTATCAATGGGTGTTAACGATGCAATTTTAGTGACCGATCCACAACTTGCAGGGGCAGATGCGCTCGCAACCTCAGCCGTTTTGGCCGCAGTAATTGAAAAGGGCGGATTTGATCTAGTTATTTGCGGAACAGAGTCAACTGATGCGCGCATGAGCGTTGTGCCAGCGATGTTAGCTGAACGTTTAAATGCAGCTCAACTTACTTTTGCATCAAAGGTTATTGTTGATCCTGCTGCCGGGACGGTTTCAATTACACGTGTTACTGAAGCAGGCGTCGATGAAATGCACGCGAAATTCCCTTGCGTTATTTCAGTTGTAGAAAAGATTAATGAACCGCGCTACCCATCCTTTAAGGGAATCATGG
>DAISII010000030.1:1138-8299 GCA_036822115.1 Candidatus Planktophila sp. | reverse complement strand
CTAAGAAAAAGACAATTGAAAGTCGAGATTTAGCAACTGTTGGAGTTTCGGCAATTGCTGCATGGTCCTTAGTTGCAGATGCAACTCCACGTCCAGCACGCGCTGCTGGAATTAAAGTTACAGATGATGGAACCGGTGGCGAACAACTGGTTGCATACTTAGCAGAAAAGAAGTTGATATGAGCAAAGTATTGATTCTGGCTGACTTTGTCGGCACAAAAGCAACCAAGACAAATGCTGAATTAGCCACTGCTGGCGCACGTATTGGCCAGGTAACAGCTGTTGTACTTGCACCGGTTGGACAAGGAGCAACGTATGCAGCTGCTATTAACCGTGGTCCTATCGCAAACATAATCGTTGTCGAATCTGATGCATATGCTGCAAATGGCGTTGCAGCCGCAGCAGATGTTTTAGCTCAAGTAATTGCCGCCCAAACTCCATTGGCCGTACTTATTGCATCACATGCATTTGGTAAGGAAGTAGCTGCCCGAACAGCGGTTAAGACTGGCTCTGGAATCATTACCGATGCGGTAGATGTTTCAGCTGATATCACTGCAACTCAGTTGGTATTTGGTGGTTCCACAACAGTTCATTCAAAGGTTTCACATGGCACACCAATTATTACTGTGCGCCCTAATTCAGTAGATGCAGACACAACTGAATCAGCACCTATTGTTGAAACACTCTCGCTTTCAGTTGCTGATGCTTCAAAGAAAGCAATAGTCACATCGTCACAACCTCCGGTACAAGGTGGTCGTCCAGAATTAACTGAAGCAAACATTGTTGTATCAGGCGGACGTGGCACAAACGGAGATTTCAGCGCGGTAGAAAACTTTGCTGATGTATTAGGAGCTGCAGTTGGTGCATCACGTGCAGCAACTGATGCCGGTTGGTACCCACATTCATATCAAGTTGGTCAGACCGGCAAAACCGTTAGCCCGCAGCTGTACGTTGCAAATGGAATTTCAGGTGCAATCCAACACCGCGCTGGCATGCAGACCAGTAAGACAATCGTTGTTGTAAACAAAGATCCTGAAGCGCCTCTGTTTGAAATTGCAGATTTTGGCGTAGTAGGCGATCTATTTGCTGTGCTGCCAAAGGCAACGGAAGGCATCAAAGCCCACAAGTCATAGACTTAGGCCCGTGCCTTCGATCTACGTAGACCATGCCGCAACGACACCCATGTCGCCTGCCGCATTTTCGGCTATGTCAGATCAATTACAGCAACTAGGAAATCCCTCAAGTCTGCACACACATGGCCGTGCAACTCGCAAAACATTAGAAGATGCACGTGAAGTTATTGCACAGAGAATTGATTGCCTTGCATCGGAAGTCATCTTCACCGCCTCTGGCACTGAAGCAAATAACATTGCTCTGAAAGGTTTGTTTTGGAATGGCAAGAAGCACAGCAAAAATGTTGTTGTAATTTCAGCAATCGAGCATCATGCAATTTTGGATCCTGCGCATTGGCTGCATACGCACGAAGGAGCAGAAGTAATAGAAGTTCCAGTCACATCTGATGGTGTTATTGATTTACAGTTTCTGCGCACACTTGTCGCTGATCGAGGATCAGAAATTGCTGTCATTTCAATTATGCATTCCAACAATGAAACAGGTGTGCTACAACCAATTGAAGAGATTGTGACAATCGCAGGAGATATTCCAGTTCACACAGATGCAGTCCAAAGTTTCACTAAGACTCATATTTCATATAAGAAATCTGGCGTTACGGCCTTGACGCTTAGCGCTCACAAAATTGGTGGACCACTTGGAATTGGAGCGCTGATTTTGCGTCGCGCATTTGAAATTCCTGCTCTGCTCCATGGTGGGGGACAAGAGCGAGAAATCCGTAGCGGAACCTTAAATGCACCCAGTATCGTTGCCTTCGCAACCGCTGTTAAAGATTCGTATGATGTTCAGAGAGTTTCAGATTTAAGAGACTCCTTCATTGCTGGTGTTAAGCGTTTGATACCCGATGCTTATGTAAATGGTGAAGACAGTGCGCGCTTACCAGGAATCGTCAATGTGACATTTCCTGGGACTCAGAGCGATACCTTGTTATTGCTTTTAGATAGCGCACATGTTTCTGCATCGACTGGTTCAGCCTGTAGCGCGGGCGTGCACGAGGCAAGCCATGTACTTCTTGCTATGGGCCACACGGAAGAAACAGCGCAGTCATCCTTGCGATTCTCCTTTGGTGCCATATCTACGCAAGCAGATGTCGATTTCGTTTTGTCAGTATTGCCCGATGTAATTAGCCGAGGACGGGCGGCGCACAAATGAAGTTAATTGCGGCAATGAGTGGTGGTGTTGATTCTGCAGTTGCTGCTGCTCGCGCAGTTGAAGCTGGCCACGAAGTAATCGGCGTTCACTTAGCCCTTGCGGCAAACCCTCAGAAGTATCGTTCAGGTGCTCGCGGCTGCTGCACTATCGAAGACTCACATGATGCCCGACGTGCAGCAGATGTCATCGGAATTCCTTTTTATATCTGGGACATGGCTGAAGAGTTTCATGATGGCGTTGTTGAAGATTTCTTAGCTGAGTATGCCGCTGGTAGAACTCCAAACCCATGCTTGCGTTGTAATGAAAAGATTAAGTTTGCAGCGGTACTTGATCGTGCGCGAGCAATGGGATTTGATGGTGTTGTTACTGGCCACTATGCCCGAACAGAAATTGGCGAAAATGGAAAGACCTTACATCGCGCAGTAGATCATTCGAAAGATCAGTCCTACGTTTTATCTGTTTTAACTATCGAACAAATTGCAGGTGCGATATTTCCACTGGGTGATACAACGAAAGTTGATATTCGCATTGAAGCAGAAAAGCGTGGATTAGCTGTTGCGCAAAAACCAGATAGCCATGACATTTGCTTTGTTCCATCTGGTGATAACGCGGGTTGGTTACGCGATCGCTTAGGCAGTGAAGTAGGGCCGATTGTTGATCAAGATGGAAAGAAAATCGGTGAACACAAAGGTGCCTACACATACACAATCGGACAACGCAAAGGATTAGGACTAACAGTTCCGACAGCAGATGGATCGCCACGCTTTGTCCTAAAAATTGAACCAGTAAGCAACACTGTTGTTGTTGGCGCACGCGAAGATCTAGCGATCAGCACAATGCGTGGTGAAAAACCTGTGTGGTGTGGCCCAGCTGTAACTGATCAAGTGCAGCACGGATTTGTGCAGATTCGCGCCCATGGCGCAGCACTTGCATGCACCTATTACTTTGATGGCACCTTGCTTATTGCCACTTTAGAAGAGCCATTATTGGGATTAGCGACAGGACAAGCAATGGTTATTTACGATGGTGATCGCGTCGTTGGTTCAGCAACAATTAGTGAGACTGAATGAGCACAAACGCACGTCATGCAATGACCGAACTAATTAATGAGATTCGGGATCATCAATTTAAGTATTATGTTTTAGATCAACCAACAATCACTGATGCACAGTTTGATGAGTTATTGCGAACATTGCAGGTACTAGAAGATAAAAACCCCGAACTTCGCGAACCAGATTCACCAACACAGCATGTTGGGGGAGGGTTTGCTACTCAGTTTGAACAACGCGATCACATTGAAAAGATGATGAGCCTTGATAATGTCTTTGATCTACAAGAGTTGGCTACCTGGTTTGATCGAATTGAAAAAGAAATCACAGCACCGATGTACCTGTGTGAGGTCAAGGTTGATGGCTTAGCTATTAACCTGACCTACGAGGACGGCCAGTTAGTGCGTGGTTTAACTCGAGGTAACGGTGTCACCGGTGAAGATGTGACTCTGAATGTCAAAACCATTAAGAATTTGCCGCACACATTAAACGGCAAAAGTATCCCATCACTGATTGAAGTACGCGGAGAAGTTTTCTTTCCAATCGCAGCCTTCAATGAGCTGAATGATTCCCTAGAAGAATCAGGCAAACAATTATTTGCTAATCCCCGAAATGGTGCAGCTGGTTCGCTTCGTCAGAAAGATCCACGGGTTACCGCCGGGCGTCCATTGTCGGTAGTTGTGCACGGTGTTGGAGTAAAAGAAGGTATTACCTTTGATTCCCAAAGTGGTGCGTATGGCGAACTTAAGAAGCTAGGTTTACCAACTAGCGATCGATTTAAAGTATGTGGCACACGAAAAGAGGTTGAAAAGTTTATTCAGCACTACGCAGATCATCGCCACGATGTGGAACATGAAATCGACGGAGTCGTAATTAAAGTTGATTCTTTGTCACAGCAGCAACAATTGGGCTTTACCTCCCGTGCGCCTAAGTGGGCAATTGCTTACAAGTATCCGCCTGAAGAGGTGACAACTAAGTTATTAGATATCAAGGTAAGTGTTGGTCGCACGGGGCGTGTAACACCTTTTGCATTTATGGAGCCAGTCAAGGTCGCAGGTTCAACAGTTACTAATGCAACTTTGCACAACGCCGAAGAAATTGTCCGCAAAGGTGTTTTGATCGGTGACATCGTTGTTATACGAAAAGCTGGAGATGTGATTCCAGAAGTCTTGGGCCCCGTCATTGATAAGCGAACTGGTAAAGAAAAAGCATTTGTCATGCCCACGCAATGTCCAGAATGCGGATCAGATCTTCGCGCCATGTCCGAAGGTGATGTCGATATTCGTTGTCCAAACACACAAAGTTGCCCGGCTCAGTTACGTGAGCGAATTTATTACATCGGCTCGCGCGCAGCCTTAGATATAGATGTCCTGGGTTACGAAGCTGCGGTTGCATTATTGGATTCATCAATAATCACCGACGAATCAGATCTTTTTGATGTAACCGCTGACACGCTTGTTACATCCGAATTCTTCACTAAGAAGGATGGGACACCTGCAGCCAATGTAGACAAATTGCTTGCTGCCTTAACTGAGGCAAAGACCAGACCGCTCTGGCGAACTTTGGTTGCTCTTTCAATTCGTCACGTTGGACCAACTGCTGCACAAGGTTTGGCAGCGGCACTTGGTTCGGTTGATGCGATTTCAAAGGCATCAGCAGCACAACTTGCAGATGTTGATGGAGTCGGCCAGATCATCGCTGATTCAATAGTGGAATGGTTCTCAGTGGATTGGCACAGAGCAATTATTAGCAAGTGGGATGCAGCAGGGGTTCGCATGATTAATGAACCGACACAAGCATTGCCACAGACCTTGGCTGGATTAACTTTTGTAGTAACTGGTGGGCTCGAATCCTTTTCCCGAGATGGCATAAGTGAAACGATTACCGGACATGGCGGGAAAGCAGCATCGGCAGTGTCGAAAAAAACTGATTATGTTTTGGTGGGATCAGACCCAGGTTCAAAGTTAGCTAAAGCTCAAGAATTAGGCGTGCGTATTATCGATGAGGCGAAATTTAAAGAGCTTCTAGCAGGCAAGTAGTAGTATTAGGCCCATGATTAATCTTGCAGAAGAGATGCACCGAGAACTTCCAGCCTCACCACTTGCTTTCGGTGGTTTCGCATTTGTAGTTTTTGTCGTACTACTTTACTTAGTACTTCGCCTAGACCGAGACTAATTTGTCCCGAGTAGGTATTTACGGAGGAACATTTGACCCAATTCATTTGGGTCATTTGCATGTAATTACCCAACTCATTGAAAAGAAAATTGTCGATCAACTGCTCGTTGTTCCAGCAGGACAGCCATTGCTTCGAAGCCAAGCGCCACACGCATCGGCTCAACAACGACGAACAATGTGTCAACTAGCGCTGTCAGATTTACCGGTAGATGTAGCTAGCAAAGTTCAGGTCAATCCCATAGAGGTATTAAGAACCGGTCCAAGCTTTGCTATCGATACCGTTGAAGCTGTTGCTCAGAGTTATCCAGATGACACGATTGTTGTAATTGTGGGACAAGATGCAGCTGACAAATTATCTCAGTGGCATCGAATTGATGAACTTCGCCACATGGTCGAATTTGTTGTTATTTCGCGTCCTGGATATGAAGGAATTGGAATTGATATTGGGGCTTTGCCAGTGGCAGCGACCACAATTCGCGAAGGTTTGAGCGCAGATGTTTCGTCATCAGTAGCTGCATTTATACGAGAGAATAACCTCTATGACAATTAGCAAAAGAACCCACGAGATCACTCAGATAGCTGCACATGCTGCCATCGATAAAATTGCAGTAGATGTTGTAGCTCTTGACCTTTCAGATCAATTGGTTCTCAGCGAAGTCTTCTTAATCGTTACCGGTCAAAATGAAGCACAAGTTGATTCGATCGCCGATGAAGTAGAACGCAAACTTGCAGCAGCAGGAGACAAGCCAATTCGTCGTGAACATGGCGCAGAATGGATTCTTCTTGATTACTCGGATTTAGTTGTACATGTTCAAAGCGCCGAGCTACGCAAGTACTACATGCTTGATCGTTTGTGGAATGACTGTTCAACTATCGAGTTGGAGGCTGTGAAAGAGGCTGCAGTTAATGGCCGCTAACAGAGTTGTTTTGTGGCGACATGGCCAAACAGATTGGAATGTCGTTAACCGTTTTCAAGGTCATTCAGATATTGATTTAAATGAAGTTGGAATCTTTCAAGCAAAGCATGCCGCCCAGGTTTTGGCAGGGATGAATCCAACTGCCATTATTTCAAGTGACTTAGGGCGCGCTCGGAATACTGCGCAAGCCCTTGCTGCTCTAACTGGATTAACAGTTGATATTGATGCCGATCTTCGCGAAACAGACGGCGGATTATGGGAAGGTAAAACTGGCGCAGAAAATCGCGCAGAGGATTTCGATAATTTTATTCGTTGGATTGATGGTGAAGATAATCCAGCAGGTACAACCGGTGAACGTCGCAGCGAAGTTGCAGATCGTGCAATACGTGCAATTAAGAAAGCACTGGGGGATAAAACAGATCAGGTATTAGTTGTTACGACACATGGCGGAACCGCTCGATGCATTCTTGGATCTTTGCTTCAGCTTCCAATGTCGCATTGGGGCGTAATCGGTGGTCTTTCAAATGCATCGTGGTCAATACTTGAACGCAATCCCCGTCAATGGAGTTTGGTCGAACACAATGCCGGCTCGATTCCAGAACCTGTGTACGGCGAAGAGAGCGGTGCGACTTCGGCTTAAGTCCAATTGGGTGCGATGCGGTAAGGTCTGCACTCGCACGAAAAACGGGGCTATAGCGCAGCTGGTAGCGCACCTGCATGGCATGCAGGGGGTCAGGG
>DAISII010000030.1:0-1128 GCA_036822115.1 Candidatus Planktophila sp. | reverse complement strand
TTGGGATCAGTTGCAACCATTTAAATCTGGTCGCGCAGATGACACACGTGAGAAAAAATATGTTTTGGATATGTTTCCGTATCCATCAGGTGATCTTCACATGGGTCACGCCGAGGCGTATGCGCTAGGTGATGTAATCGCTCGTTATTGGGCGCAAAAGGGTTTCAATGTAATGCACCCAATTGGTTGGGATGCATTTGGTTTGCCAGCAGAAAATGCTGCGATCAAGCGCAACTCTGATCCACGTATCTGGACTTACGAAAACATTGAAGTTCAAAAGGCTTCAATGCGTCGATACGCATGTTCATTTGATTGGGATCGTGTCTTTAATACCTGCGATCCTGAATACTACAAATGGAACCAATGGCTATTTCTTAAGTTTTACGAACGAGGCTTGGCATACCGCAAGGATTCAGCTGTTAACTGGTGTCCAGGATGCCAAACAGTATTAGCGAACGAGCAGGTAGTTGCAGGACTGTGCGAGCGATGCGATTCAATGGTGACAAAGAAAAAATTGAATCAGTGGTACTTCAAGATCACTGATTACGCAGATCGCTTGCTCGATGACATGGCACAGTTAGAAGGTCATTGGCCTGACAAAGTTTTAACAATGCAACGCAATTGGATTGGTCGATCAACCGGTGCAAATGTTAATTTTGAAATTGAGGGTCGCAGCGAGCCGATAACTATTTATACGACACGCCCCGATACTTTATATGGCGCAACATTTATGGTTGTAGCAGTCGATAGCGAGTTAGCAGCTGAGCTAGTTCAGGGGACAGGCGTTGAAGCAGAGTTTGCACAGTATCTAGACACAATCAAAGCGGCTAGCGATATTGATCGTCTTGCAACAGATCGCCCCAAGAGTGGTATTTTCTTAAATCGCTATGCAATTAATCCAGTTAACGGCGAAAAATTACCTATCTGGGCAAGTGATTATGTATTAGCTGATTACGGAACCGGCGCGATCATGGCTGTTCCGGCACATGATCAACGCGATTTAGATTTTGCGCGAGCAATGAAGCTACCTGTTCGTGTTGTTGTCGAAACAGGCGAAGAGGATCCAAATGATACAGGTGTTGCAACAGGTGGAGATGGAAAGCTTGTTAACTCAGATATTTTGAATGG
>DAISII010000029.1:2714-9048 GCA_036822115.1 Candidatus Planktophila sp. | reverse complement strand
ACACTGGGAGGATTTTAAGTCCTCTGCCTCTGCCATTGGGCTATCGGGGCCACGAACAACGTCTGCGAGAGTTTACTTGATGTGGGCCCTTTGCAGAAACTGAGCCTCTAAATCCTCAATCTGACCGATACGATCCCACAATGGACCATAAGCAAATACTTGAAAAGTGCCATTCATCTGCAATCTCATTTGTTGAAGAGGGCAAGCAAATTTCTGCACAAGCTCTCAACCAGTCTAAAGAGGGTGAATGGTCTGCCGCTTTTGTAATCCATCACATCGCAGATGCTGAAATTCAATTTGGTGTCAGATATGCAAATGCCCTGTGTGAAGACAATCCAACAATTGTTCCCTTTGATGAAGAGAAGTTTCCAATCGGATTGCAGTATGAGAAGCGCTCTGTATCAGTCTCGCTTGAATCACTAGCAGCAACCCACGCGATGAATTATGAGATTTTAAAGAATGCATCAGATGCTGATTGGCAACGCATTTCAACCCATCCACAACGTGGAGCTGTAACTCTTTTGCAACTTGTGACACTTTCAGCAAATCACATTGAAAGCCACATTGCACAACTAAAGAACGCAGCTATTTAAAGCTTTTTGCTTTCTTGAAAATTGCGTTAAGCATGGGTTCAGTTAGTTTTCCCGTAAATGTGTTTTGCTGACTTGGGTGATAGCTACCCAAAACTAAACGCTTGATTCCATCTGGCGCGACCCAGGTAAAGCTTTTGTCATGACCAAATTTTGGTGTGGGCGATGAAATTTCATGATCCAAAGCGCGAAGGCTTTTGATTGTCGCACTCCACGCAAAACTACCCAGAGCAACAAATATTCTGGCCGTTGGCAAAAGTAATTCAATTTCATTGACTAAATAATCGGAGCATTGGTACTTTTCCTCAGTTGATGGCTTGTTATCTGGTGGTGCACACCGAACTGCGCAAGTAATCCGGGTATCAATAAGCTGTTGACCATCATCTGCAGATCTACTGGTTGGAATTGTTGCAAGGCCGTTCTTGTGCAGAGCTTTGTAGAGCCAATCCCCCGATGAATCACCAGTGAAGATTCGACCAGTTCTGTTTGCTCCGTGCGCACCAGGTGCTAAACCAACAATCACAATGCGGGCATTATCTGGGCCAAAGCCAGGAACCGGCTTTCCCCAGTACTTTTCATTTTCATAAGATTTGCGTTTAGCAATCGCCACTTCTTCGCGCCATTGCACCAAACGTGGACATTTTCTACAGGCAACAATCCTTTGATCAAGCAGCTTTATAGATTTAATTGCGGGCAAGTGAATATGCCATTCCATCCAAAATATCTGATTCTGATGCCACAAATTGTGTTGCCCCGGTTGCCTTCATGATCTCTGACAGAACAAGTGAACCTGCAGCAATAACATCAACTCGACCAGGGTGCATATAGCCAAGGGCCAAACGATCTTCGCGATTGCTAGTTAAAAACATTGCCGATGCAGCATGAACTTGATCAGCAGTAATCCGTGAAAGGTGAATTGCATATCGATCGTATTCAGCCAGGTTTAGCGCAGCTGCGGCAACTGTTGTTGCTGTACCAGCAACGGCAACCAAGGTCTTGGCCTTCGTAATGGGAACAACTTCGGCAGCTTGGGTGATTGCTGCCTGAATATCTGTGCGAGCTAATTCAACTTGTGCTGTAGTTGCAGGATCATTAGCAAAGTGACGTTCGCTCATCCGAACACAACCAATGTTTACGCTGCGAGCGGCTTCAACAGTTGATGTACCAAATACGAACTCTGTTGATCCCCCACCAATATCTACTACCAAGAATGGTCCATCAGTTGGGTTTAAGTCTTTAATCGCACCAGTAAAGGAAAGCGCTGCTTCTTCATCTCCGCTAATGACTTCAGGTTCGATACCTAAACGATCACGTACGCCATCCACAAATAAGTGGCGGTTTGTCGCATCGCGGGTCGCACTTGTTGCACAAAATCTAATCTTTTCTACCCCGCGCTTTGCGATCTCTGCTGCAAACTTATCAACCGCTGCAAGCGTGCGTGTGATCGCATCTGGATGAAACTGTCCTGTTTGGTCAACACCTTGTCCTAAGCGAACAATCTCCATATCGCGCACAACTTCGCGGAAATTATTGCCATCAATATCTGCAATTAACAATCGAATTGAATTTGTGCCGCAATCAATAGCTGCTACTCGCATGGGTTGTTCTTCCACCATTCGGGCAACTTTGCTAGCGCTTCATCGCCTAGTGGATTGACATCGGGGCCTGCTGCAAGCGAATGCGCTATCAATGAATGTAAGCATTTAACTCGATTGGGCATTCCACCAGCTGACACATCATTTACTTCTGGCACATCAATACCTAAGGCAGAGCGCGATGCAATGTAATCATCATGTGCTGCGTGATAAGCACCAGCTAATTCAGCATCGGTTTCCAGGCGATCATTCATTTCTCCCATTAATCCGGTAGTTTCAAGGGTTGAAATAACCGCGGTTAAGCGTGGACAGGTTGCGTAATAGAAGGTGGGAAATGGCGTGCCATCTTCCAGCCTAGGTGGAGTTTCGACTACTGCAGGCTTTCCACATGGACAGCGATATGCGATCGCATGAACATCACGAGGCGTGCGACCCAGTTGCGTTTGAATGCAATCAAGATCCGATTGTGTTACTTCACGCATTAATTTCCAGTTTCGCTAATTGATGCAATTAATCGTGCATACCAAGGTTGACCATCAGTAAGTGCGCTGGCAATCTTTGTGGGTGTGTTGTTGGTGTCTGTTGTTGAATTATCAATCACAATGTATTGACGCTCACCTGGCAAAACAAAATGCAGACGTTCACGTGCTTGAGATTTGATGTAGTCAGGATCCTGCCACAGGGATAACTCTTGGCGAGCTTTCTGCAAAGCGGCATTATCTGCAGATAGTTGCGACTTCAAAGCACTTATTTGTGCACGCTGCGTAAAGTAATGCTTCACGGGCGGCGCGATAGTTAGTGCAAGAATGAAGAGAATTGCTGACAGCGCTAAAACACGATTAGAGGTACGTCGACGAGTAAACCGAAGTTGACGACGTGCCATCGCTAATTCTTACGCCTTGAAACGTGGAAACGCGTCACGACCAGCGTAACGTCCACCCTCAGCTAGCTCTTCTTCGATGCGAAGAAGTTGGTTGTACTTTGCAACGCGCTCTGTTCGCGCTGGAGCACCTGTCTTGATCTGACCGCAATTAAGAGCAACAGCCAAATCAGCAATTGTTGTGTCTTCAGTTTCACCTGAGCGGTGACTCATCATGCTGCGGTAATCAGCACGGTGCGCCATTTCAACAGCATCGATTGTCTCTGTCAAAGTTCCAATCTGATTTACCTTAACCAAGAGCGCGTTTGCTGTGTTACCAGCGATTCCCTTTGCAAGACGCTCTGGATTGGTAACAAATAAGTCATCTCCAACGATCTGGATGCGTGAGCCGAGGACCTTAGTCATTTCTGTCCAACCGGCCCAGTCTTCTTCATTGAGCGGATCTTCAATTGAAACGATTGGGTAGGCATCAACTAGAGATGTGTAATACGCGATCATTTCATCAGAAGTCTTGAGGGCGCTTTCAAACTTGTACTTACCGTTCTCGTGGAATTCGGTTGCAGCAACATCCATCGCTAAAGCGATTTCAGAACCTGGCTTAAATCCAGCTGCTTCGATTGCTTCCAGGATCAAATCAAGTGCTGCGCGGTTGCTGTCTAGGTTTGGAGCAAAGCCACCTTCATCGCCGACAGATGTTGCAAGTCCGCGCTTTTTTAGAACAGCCTTTAATGCGTGATAGATCTCGGCGCCCCAGCGAACAGATTCGCGGAATGTCGGTGCACCAATTGGCGCGATCATGAATTCCTGAATATCAACGTTGGTATCTGCGTGTGCTCCACCGTTAAGAATGTTCATCATTGGAACTGGAAGTACATGTGCATTTGGTCCACCTAAGTAGCGGAACAAGGAAAGATCTGAAGACTCAGCAGATGCCTTAGCAACTGCAAGTGAAGCACCAAGAATTGCATTCGCTCCAAGACGTGACTTGTTCTTTGTTCCATCAAGTTCAATCATCGCTGCATCAATAAGGCGCTGATCCTGTGAATCAAAACCGATGATCACTGGTGCAATTTCATCATTAACAAATGCGACCGCTTTTTCTACACCTTTACCAAGGTAACGCTTGCCACCATCACGAAGTTCTGATGCTTCAAATGCACCAGTTGATGCACCACTTGGAACTGCAGCGCGTGCCTGTGTTCCATCTTCTAATTGAATTTCGACTTCAACCGTTGGATTTCCGCGGGAGTCCAAAATTTCACGGGCAGCTAATGCTTCGATGATTGCCATTGCGTTTCTCCTCAAATATTTTCAAGCTTTGGGTTCTAAAACTGTGACCGACCTCAACGCTGAAATGGCACCTATTAACTATGCCAATCCTACCGTGAGTTACGCGGGGCCAATCTGTTCGGCGATGCGCATGGCTTCCTTACGCAGGGCGGCCTCGGCATCAATCCCGTTGGCGTTTGCCCAGGCGATTACTGCAAGCAGGGCTTGGCCAACCGCTCCTTCATTGGCGATGCCATCGATTGAAACAGTGTTTGGAGTTGAAACAGCGACATTGTATTTTTCTGCGCGGTACAACAATTTTTCAACTAATGGCAATGCTGGTTGTGACATTGCAACTCCATCTAGCGGTGAGGTGCGACCCTTTTCCTTCTTCTTAATCTCTTCCCAATTTTCAAGGACTTCTTGAGAATCCCGAACCTCAACCCCTGCAAATACATGGGGGTGCCTGCGAATTAGTTTGTCTGCGATCCCCTGGGCAATATCTTCAATAGAAAAGGGATCTGTTGGATGTTCCTCAGCCATTCGTGCGTGAAAATAAACCTGTAGTAAAACATCGCCTAGCTCTTCGCGCATATCAATACGGTTGCCAGCTTGCACGGCATCTACAAATTCATACGACTCTTCCAGCAGATATTTAAGGAGTGACTCGTGTGTTTGTTCTGCATCCCACGGACAACCACCCGGTGAACGCAAGGTGTTCATTACTTCAACTAAACGTTGAAGTTGTGAATCGTGCATTGCCAATACCTTATCTCAATTGCTAATTATTTGAGTTGGTACTAGTCGTCTGACGGAGTTACGGCAGATGAGGCAGGATCACTTTCGACGATATCTGCTGTCTCTGGATCCCATTTACCGTAGCGAGGATTGACTGTCACGCCACTCTCTTTTGATTTAGCAACGATCAGCTTTTGAATTTCGGTTCCGACCTGATCCTCAGTTACTCCACTTGCAACAAGTGCTTGGCTAATCTTGTCTGACAAAGAAATTGCCTCAATGTATGCATCTAGATCTCCTGGTGCAATACCCGCATTAACTAATGCTGATGGAAGCGAAGCTGCGCCGCCAACTTGCTCCAGAATACTTGCGCGGCGAGTATCGATCTCTGCCTTTGTTACCTTGATGTTTAATTCTTCACCCAGCGCTCTTAAGATTGCGCTGAATAAGTGAAAACGAAGTTGACCACGATTAAGAGTCTCGCCTGTATCCAATTGCATTTGAGCGGTATCAACCTTTGCGCGTTCTGCAAGAATTGAATCAATGCTGCCTTGAACCGTAGCTTGAGTTATTTTCGTGTCACCAAAAGTCGCTGCTGCCCCAACTTGTGAACATCCCGTTAATAAAAACGCTGCTGCCACGATCATTACAAGAATCTTCTTCACTGTGAGCTCGCTTTCGGTACTTCGCTAAGTTGGGTAACGGCCTCAACGACCCAGGCCAGAAGAGAAGTATCCACCACAACAGGGGCGTTCTGCGACGGATTCCACAGGGCCGCCTTAGGTAATGCCACTAATACTGTGCTGGCTGCGCCCTTATAGAGCGAACCAGGATACAAGCGTGTCAAACGCAGCTGGCGAGATTCAGGTAACACCAATGGTGCTAATCGAAGGAATTTGCCCTGCACTACAACTTCGGTCAACTTCACCGCCTTTGCTTGTGCGCGAAGTGCAGCAACCCCAAGCAGGGCTTTTGCTTCTTCAGGTAATTCTCCAAAGCGATCCAGTAACTCTGCTTCGATTGATGAAACATCGGTTGGAGATTTCACATCAGCTAAGCGTCGATACAAATCAAGGCGCAATCTTTCGCCAGGAACATACTCTGACGATAAATGGGCGTTAATCGGAAGTTCAACTTTGCATTCTAAAATCTTTTCTTCTGTTTCAATGATTCCTGATTTGTATTCCTGAACAGCCTCGCCGACCATCCGCATATATAAATCAAATCCAACATCAGCAATATGTCCTGATTGCTCGCCGCCC
>DAISII010000029.1:0-2704 GCA_036822115.1 Candidatus Planktophila sp. | reverse complement strand
ACCTACACGTCCGCGAATCTGGTGCAATTGAGAAAGGCCAAACCTATCCGCACGTTCGACAATTAAAGTGTTGGCATTTTGAATATCCAGGCCACTTTCAACAATTGTTGTACAGACCAAAACATCAAAGTCACGGTTCCAGAATGCAAGAATTACATCTTCCAGTTCGCCTTCCGACATCTGACCATGTGCAACACGGATGCGAGCCTCTGGCACAAGCTCCTTTAGATGCATTGCTTTTCGATCAATACTTTCAACACGATTATGAAGATAGAAAATTTGACCATCGCGCAGTAATTCTCGATGTATCGCAGCAGCAATCTGTGCTTCTTCGGCAGGTCCAACATAAGTAAGGATTGGATGGCGCTCTTCAGGTGGCGTTGTGATCGTGGACATTTCTCGAATGCCGGTAACAGCCATTTCAAGTGTGCGCGGAATCGGCGTGGCAGACATAGCCAAAACATCCACCGTTGTGCGCAATTTCTTCAGTGACTCTTTTTGTTCAACTCCAAAGCGTTGTTCTTCGTCAACAATGACTAATCCTAAATCTTTAAACAACACATCATTTGAAAGTATCCGGTGTGTACCAATAACCACGTCAACAGATCCAGCTGCCAGATTAGCCAAAATCTCTTTGCTTTCTTTAGCGGTATTAAACCTAGACAAGCCAGCTACCTTTAATGGAAAGCCTGCATAACGCTCTGCAAAAGTTTTTGAATGTTGTTGCACAAGCAAAGTAGTTGGAACAAGGACAGCAACTTGCTTGCCATCTTGTACAGCTTTAAATGCCGCGCGGATTGCGATCTCAGTCTTTCCGTACCCGACATCTCCACAAATAATGCGATCCATTGGGTATGGGCGTTCCATGTCTTGCTTTACATCATTAATTGTTGACAGTTGATCGGGCGTTTCGATGTAGGAAAAAGAGTCTTCTAGTTCGCGTTGCCACGGTGTATCTGCCGAAAATGCAAAGCCCGGAGAACTAGTGCGGGCTGCATATAACCTAATTAATTCGCCGGCAATCTGACGAACCGCCTTACGCGCACGACCCTTTGCTTTTTGCCATTCTCCGCTACCAATGCGATGAACTGTCGGAGCTTCTCCTCCGACGTACTTTGATACTTGTTCAAGTGCATCTGTCGGAACAAAAATTCGATCGCCTGGTTGACCACGTTTTGCGGGCGCATATTCGATAATTAAATACTCTCTAGTCACACCAGCGACCGTGCGCTCTAGTAATTCAACATAACGGCCGATTCCATGTTGTTCATGAACAACGTAATCACCACTCTTTAGCTCTAACGGGTCAATTGCTTGCTTTCGCTTTGATGGCATTCGCTCGCCATCTTTAACGCTCCCCTTGCTACCCGTTAAATCGCGCTCGGTCATAAAGAAGATGTGGTCTTCAGCGCTTTCAAAGCCATGGGTGATGATTGAGGTCGTAAGGTAAATGCTGCCTTTTGTCGGTGCAGCAACTAAGTTTTCAACTATCTGAACTGGTAGATCTGCACCTCTAAATATTCCTGTATACCGTTCGAGCATTCCATGTCCGTGAGTAGCGAAAATAACTGTGCGGTGCTCTTCTAACGCTTGGCGCAAAGCTGCAACTGTCCGTTCGATGTCTCCACGCATTGGGTCAATCGGTGAATAATCTAGAAAGAGTGTGTCCTCTTCTAAGTCGGTTCCGAAAGGGCTCAATTCTGCTCTTGCTACACCGCAGGAAATAATTTCGTCATTGAGTTCGTCCCAAGAAATATATGTGCCGGCACCATCATGCAATGGAGCAATTGCCCCCAACGCGGCGTTGGACCACGACGCATTCAAGAACTCTTCGTTGGTTGCTAATAAGTCCGCTGCCCGTGAACGAATGCGTTGCTGATCAATAAAAACAATCTGAGTGTTTGCGGGCATACGAGACAAAAGCGTCTCTGTCTCATCAATGAGCAATTGAATCAAGGACTCCATGCCTTCAAAAGCAATACCTTCACTAATTTTTTCAAGCATTTCAGTGGCAGCCGGGTACTTATCCATAATCTCTATTGCGCGGTGCTTGATTTCAGGTGTCAGTAACATTTCGCGACAAGGATAAATTTCAACACTACCGATAACTGGTGCGAATGTTCGTTGATCTGCTACTTCAAAGTAACTCAAATCTTCAATTTCATCGCCGAAGAAATCGATTCTGATTGGATGGTTGCTTAGAGGTAGGAATAGGTCAACGATTCCACCGCGAACGGCAAACTCGCCTCGACGTTCAACTAAATCTGTCCGTGAATATGCCAGCGACGACAAGTGGCGAACCAAGAGAACAAGTGATTGCTCTATGCCAATTTCTAACTTCATCAATGGCATAGATCCAAGGTTGCTAATGATTCGATGTATTGCACCACGTACCGGTGTTACAACAATTGGATTTATTGAATGCTTACTTTGCAATGCGTACAGAGTTTGGATTCTCTTTGCAACGGTGTCACTGCGCGGGCTTAAACGTTCATGAGGCAATGTTTCCCAGGCAGGAAATTCCAAAACATCGTCGTAGAGCTCACGCAATTCGTTAACAAGATCTTCGCTGCTGCGACTAGAACTAGTAACAACTAATAGCGGATGTGATGATGCGCGTGCGGCCAGTAAAAACGGATACATAGATTGCGGTGCCACGATGTGAGATGCATCGGGCGAAGTTGGTAGGACGGGAATAAGTCCG
>DAISII010000028.1:0-9056 GCA_036822115.1 Candidatus Planktophila sp. | reverse complement strand
TGCATCAATCGTTGCCTTCTCTGCTTTCTGTCGCATCATTGCGGGAATCGGCATTGATAGGGAAACTTCGAGCTCGTACGTGACCTCAGTTGTGTCTTCATCAATGCTCTTGAAAGAATAGATTCCATCCATGCCCGTTAAAAGGTCTGCTTCATCTAAGGAGAAGCTCAACTTGTTAGGAGCCTCGGACCAGTCGTAATCCAAAGTCGGGCGATCTTTCATCTTTCCCGCATCGATACTCATCTTTACCTTTGTAATGCGCCCCTGATCATCGTGGGCTAGTGCTTCGGCTGATTTAATCTGGGTCGACCATTCGGGGTACTTGTCTAAGGCGAAGAGTGCCTCCTGAACGGCGGATAGTGGGGCATCGATACTGATTGTGGATTTGCTGAATTCGCTCATGGCGCAAGATTACCCTCTTTACCTTTCCACATTGCTCACGCTAGCGTTGCCCCATGAATGAAATCACAATCCCTCCTCTTGTCCCCGCTGCTACAGCCGGAAATCTCACCAATTTGATCGCTGAACGCGCCTGGTTTGAACCAGAGCGCATCATCATGTCTCGTCCCTTGGGCGAGGGATGGCAACCCGTAACCGCTCGCGAAGTTGATGAAGAAGTTCGCGCAACTGCCAAAGGTTTAATTGCAGCCGGAGTTCAAATTGGAGATCGCGTCGCAATCATGGCGCGTACTCGATATGAATGGACGATTCTAGATTTTGCAACATGGTACGCAGGTGCTGTAGTTGTGCCAATTTATGACACATCTTCTGCAGAACAGATCGATTGGATTCTCAACGACTCCCATTCCGTTGGAATTATCGTTGAAACTCCTGCACTTCGAGATTTAGTTCAAACAGTTTTGCCATCCCATACACGTCATGTGTGGACTATGACAGATGATGTATTAGCAATTTTGCGTGAAGCAGGTAAGCACATCGGTGATGATGAAATTGATCGCCGCCGTGATGCAGTTACTCCCTCATCACTTGCAACCTTGATTTACACATCGGGAACAACTGGGAAGCCAAAGGGCGTGCAATTAACACATGCCAATTTCCTTTCAGAGACTGGAAACGTTGCACAAGGTGCAAGTGAACTATTTCTCAAGCCTGGTGGATCAACATTGCTGTTCCTTCCAGTCGCACACGTATTTGGTCGCATGGTTCAAATTGGTGCAATTGCATCTGGTTTACATTTGGCACATTGCAGCGACCCAGTAACGCGATTGCCTATGGATTTGGCATCATTCAAGCCAACATTTGTGTTGGCCGTACCTCGTATCTTTGAAAAGATCTACAACGGAGCAGAAGCTCGCGCTGAGGCAGCCGGTAAAGGAAAGATCTTCAAAAAAGCAGCTGATGTTGCTATCGCATACTCTGAAGCACTCGATAAGAAGGGCATGTCACCTGTTCTAAAGTTTAAGCACGCACTCTTTGACAAGCTGGTCTATAGCAAGCTTCGTGCAGGTATGGGTGGAAATGTGGAGGCGGCGATTTCAGGTGGAGCGCCTCTTGGTGTCCGACTTGGACATTTCTATCGTGGTGCCGGAGTAACAATTCTGGAAGGTTATGGATTAACTGAAACAACAGCTGGTGCAACTCTTAATTTGTACGGTGCACACCGTGTTGGATCGGTTGGAAAACCTATCCCAGGTACTTCAATCAAGATTGCCGACGATGGCGAAGTTCTTATTCGCGGCCCAATCGTTATGCAGGGATACTGGCAAAATGATGCCGCCAATGTTGAAGTTTTTGATGGTGAGCGTTGGTTCAAGTCCGGTGACCTTGGAAAACTTGATGATGAAGGATTCCTTTACATTGTTGGACGTAAGAAGGAAATCATTGTGACAGCCGGCGGAAAGAATGTGGCACCAGCAGTTCTAGAAGACCGCTTGCGTTCTCATCCATTGGTAAGCCAGTGCATGGTGGTTGGAGATAACCAACCATTCATCGCAGCACTTGTGACTATTGATCCAGATGCTCTCAAAGCCTGGGTTGTTAACCACAAGAAGGATGGTGCATCAATCAACGATTTGATCAATGATCCTGATTTGATTGCCGTAGTTCAAACCGCTGTAGATGAGGCAAATAAAGCGGTGAGTAAAGCTGAATCAATTCGCAAATTCACAATTCTTCCTGTGGACTTCACTATTGCTGGCGGTCATCTGACTGCAAAGCTTTCTGTAAAGCGCCACGTAGTTGCAAAGGAGTTTGCTCAAGAGATCGAGGCATTATTTACTAAATGACCGATCGGCGGGTAATACTCGCTCAGGAACTTCATGATGGAATCGCCCAGGACCTAGTAGGCCTGGGCTTTTCCATTGACTCATTAATTGCTACAACAGTGGATCAACCCAGCAGAGAATCTTTACGTCAAGTTCGATTTTCGATCACTGAATTGATTAACAAAGTCAGGCTAGAGATTCATGAGTTGCGTTCTGCCTCTGACTTAATATCTGATACCGAGGGACACGATTTTAACTACGAACTGCTACGCGTTCTTTCAGAGATTCTCAATAATGTTTCTAAGCATTCGCAAGCTTCCCACCTGTCAATCCAGATTACTGACAATGGCATAGGAGGCGTGAGCAATAAGGAAGGCAGTTTCGGCCTGCTTGGTATACAAGAACGAATCGCACAACTCAATGGGGATATCCGTATTGACTCAAGCCAAGTAGGGACGAAAATCACCATTGAGCTGCCTTTAGAAAGGTAACAATGAAGGTTTTAATCGTTGATGACCACGCGGTTGTGCGTCATGGGTTGAAATCTGCAATTGAGTCACATGGCTATGAAGTCTGCGCAGTTGCAGGTTCAATAAATGAAGCACAAGCATTCATGGCACAAACAAACCCGGATGCGATAATCATTGATATCAATCTTCCGGACGGTTCTGGATTTGAGTTAGTACTGTGGGCACGCAAACTTTCACCATTGCTTGCAATTATTGTGCTGACACTCAACGAAGGAGCCGATTATGTTCGGTCAGCAAAGAATGCAGGTGCAAATGCTTTCATCGTTAAAAACGCACCACTATCGGATCTACTAGCCGCAGTTGATTTTGCGATTTCCAGTCCAAATTCATTTAGCAGCAAACCTGTTTTCACAGTGGGCATAGATTTTGGGCTAACAGCCAGAGAATTAGACATCATGCAATCGATCAATCGTGGTTTAAGCAATACCGCAATATCTGTACAACTCTTCATTTCAGTTTCTACGGTGAAATCTCATGTCTCATCTATTCTTCGAAAACTAGAGGCTGAAAACCGAGTTCAGGCATTGTCGATCGCGCGCGAATGTGGCTTACTTGTTTAACACACTCTCAAAATCCTTAGACCAAATGTCCCAGCGCCAATTTTCTACTATCCACTGACGTCCAGTCACTCCCATTAATTGCGACTCCGTGCTGTTAGTTAGTAGTTCAATGGCAGCGGCTGCAATCTGATTATTGTCTGTTCCGTCAACAACTAAACCTGTCTTATTCTGCACAACAGCATCGGGTGCTCCCCCAGAATTTCCGGCCACAACAGGTAGTCCGCACGAACTAGCTTCTAGATACACAATTCCAAGTCCTTCAACTTCAAGACCCATTAACCGTGAACGGCTAGGCATTGCGAAAATATCTCCAGCACACAAATACAATGGCAAATCTTTGTATTGAATTCTGCCAATAAAAGTAACGGAACTTTGTAGATTGTGCTTATCAACTAACTTCTGAAGGTGATCACGGTATGGACCTTCCCCAATCAACAACAAGTGCCCATCTGGGACACTTTTGAGAATTTCCGGCATGGATTCAACTAAGTGATCTTGACCCTTACGATGGACTAAACGCCCAACAGAAACGATTACTTTCTTCTTTGCAATTCCTAATGATTCCCGAAGCGCTGACGCATCCGTTGGGATGAAGTGATCAACATCAATTCCAGGTGCAATCTTCACCATTGATCGTTGCGCCTTTGTACTAATACCTTTTGAAATAGCGGCACGAGTGAAATCGCCCAAATATGTCAGCACATCAACTGTGGAGCCAATTCTTCGCAGTAAAAGATTAAAGGGGAATACTGTGGCCCACCAGACTTCATGTCCATGTGTGAGCGCCACTGTTCGTGTTACCCCCGCACGCTTCATGCTGGCAGAGAGAAGACCCAATGGAGCCGCAGCTCCGAATGCCGCTGTTGTAATACCTTCTTTTTTTATGACTGCGCGCAGGTGAATGGCAACTCGTGGTGTTGGCAAAAGAATTTTTGCGCGATCTCTAATCACGCGGACACCGTAATTGGTCATCCAGTCGGCATCATATTGCTCTGAATTGTCTTGAAATGATGTGTAAACAATGGTTTGACCAATAGGGCGACGTTGGATCAGTCCGATAATGAAGGTTTCTATGCCACCAGCTCGCGGACCAAAATCATTGGTGACAAAGAGAACTGGATTAGAAACGGCGGGCTCCAACGAATGGTTTTCTTCCGAGTGAACCACTTGCCGCTACTTTAACTCGAGAGCCCGAACGTGGTGCGTGAACCATTTTGCCGCCACCAAGATAAATTCCTACGTGCGAGACAGGACGCCCGTAGAACAAGAGATCGCCAGGTTTTAATGAACTGAAGGAAACTTTTTTGCCCATTCGAGATTGGGCGGCAGATGAGTGAGGTAAGGAAACACCAGCCGCTTGATATGCGCGCATAGTTAGCCCTGAACAATCCCACGTCACCATGCCAGCAGCTCCAAAGACGTAACGATCACCGATTTGTTTCAATGCGTACTTCAGAGCAATGCCCGCACGGCCCGAAACTCCACTTGCAGTTTTGGCCGCCTTCAATGATGAGGCTTGATCGGCATTCTCTTCATCTTCAGCCAACTTTGCCAAACGCTCACGTTCAGCCTTGGATAATTTAGACAGTAGCTTTTCCGCCTCTGCCAATTTGCTGAGGGCAATTGCAGATTGCGCCGCTAACTTTTTCTGTGCTGCGGCAACAAGTACGATCTTGTCGTTGACCGTCAAGGTCGTCGCATTCAATCGCTGCTGGGCGGCTTCAAACTTTCGCAGTTGCGCAGATTTCCTGCGAGTTAACGCATCTAGCGAGCCCGCAGCTGAAAGGTACAAGGTTGGATCACTTGAAAAGAGAAGCTCAAAGCTTTGACCAAATCCTCCAGATTTATACTGCTCGATCGCAATTGTTCCTAATGATCTCTGAAGAGTAGAAACGGTTTGCCCCTGCACTTCAGCTTTTGCCTTAATTCCATTCAGTGTTTTTGTTAGGCCCGCCAATTTAACCTTTGCTTCTTGCGCACCTTCGGCCGCCGCTGTTGCATCCTCTTCCAGTTGGCGCACCTTGACTTTAACTTGAGCCAAATTAGGGGCTGCATTAGCTGTGACAGGGGCTGCGAGCCCGGCAACCATCACCAGAGCCAGACCAACGCGCAGAGAAAATGACATGGGCATAAGGCTAACCGCGCCTATGCCCCTATCTCAACCTCAGATCGCTCAAATCGGCTGTGAATTCGGATTGAATCAGGCTCCACGAGCGTCATATTGAAGTGGAGGAGTCAATCCGCTGTCGGCAAGAACGGTAAGGGCAGATACCGTCGCCGCGCTGATTTCACGTGAGGGTTCGAGGAAAAAGGCCACCACACAGGTATTGCAGGCGATGGTAGCCATGGTGCAGGTATTGCAATCGATGATCATAGATACAACGGTAAAGGTTGCCACTGACAGATTCCTTAAGAAACTTGAGGCCCCTTGAGCAATAATTGGCCTCGTGAGCATCGTTGCAACACTTGTCGTGGGAAGTGATGGGTCTACCTCAAAGGAAAGCCGATCAGCAGGAGTTAGTTCGGCATCAGACCGCCAAGTTTTTCTACAACGCCGCCGTGAAGTTGATTGCATCATCATTGGTGGTAACACCGCCCGCCACGAGCCATACAACCGGACGCCAGTGCCGCTGGTTGTGGTTTCTCGCTCTCTGGTAAACCCCGTTCAAGGAAATCATCTCGCCCTGTTGTGGAATTGCTCCCCGGTTCAAGCGGTCGAAAAAGCGCGCGCGCAGTTTGGTCCCACAATTTTGATTGAGGGTGGGATTTCATTGATCAACGATTTAATTGAGCACAATATTTTGGAACGAATCGAACTTAGCGTTACACCTGCAACGGGCGGTGATAACAGAATTGATTGGAAAGAATTGTTAACACGCTTTAAAAATTGCCAATCTAGAGAAGTTGATGGCACTACCTTCTACTCAGCATGGAACTAAAAGGCTGAAATAATTGAAACTCCGGTAACAGCAAGTGCTATTCCGATGTACTGAACTTTATGTAGCCGCTCATTTAAGAACTTAAACGCAAGTACGGCTGTTGCAATTGGATACAGAGAACCAAACACCATTGCAACAGATACAAGTCCCATGGTGCAGGCAATTCCCAGGAGCAAGTTGGCAAGGAAATCTGCTGCTCCAATAAAAATAAGAACTGGCATGTCTTTCTTGTTGAAATTTCCGGTCGTCTTGAATTTAAAGGCTAATGAAATAGTGACAAAGAATGTCGCAGCTCTCATTGAGACCATGGTTAACAAGGCGCTGCTTTGTGATCCAATAGCTAAGAAAGTCAACGCTAAGCCAAAACCAGCTGCTGCCCCTAAGGCCAGAAGAAGTGGTTTTACTGGTAAACCTTGAGAAAGTTCTGGACCGCTTGCACAAAAGACACCGATCAATGCAATCACTACGCCAACTAAAGTTATTGTCGAAAGAACATCACCTGTAATCAGGGCATACGCTAACGGAATTACCGTACTTAAAGAGCTAATCGGAGATACAACACCCATTCGACCAGTTGATAATCCCTCATACAAACAAGCAAGGCCGATGTAGCCAAATATTCCAGCAAGTGCACCAGGAATCAAAAATCCATCAAGACCGAAAACTTTTCCTTGCCAGCTTCCCGAGATAACCACAATTAGAATTCCGACAAATAGGCCAATAACTTGAGAAAAACCCAGCACGGCAAATGGATGATGCTTCTTACTAAGGCGCCCAGCAAAATAATCTGCCGTTCCCCACATTGCACTTGAAAGAAGCGCTAACAAAGAAGCCATTGAGCAAGGTTACAGCCCCGCCTCCCATAAAAGGCTGCATTAATTCTTTACTCTTATTCAGTGGATGCGAATGCTTTTGAACGATTAGTCGATCATCTTCGTACCTTTACGCCGCGGGCAGAGGTTTCACTCATTGAAGTACCTGCTCCTCAAAAATTAGCAACATTCTCTTTTGCATTTTCTGCAGATGTTTCAAATGGTTTAGTTGCAGATGAAGAAGATGAAGTGGCGAATGGTCGCTTCGTACTGCTGCACGAACCAGGCGGTCAAGCCACATGGGATGGCGAATTTCGTTGTGTCACCTTTGTCAGTGCAGATGTAGATCCGGTGATGCAAGAGGATCCGCTGCTTCCTGAAGTGGGCTGGAGCTGGTTTTTAGAATCGCTTGAAAGAAATAATTGCGTGTATAACGCCCCCAGCGGGACTGTGACACGTGTATCCAGTGCATCTTTCGGAAAACTGTCACCGCGCAACGATGATGCTGAAATCGAAATTCGAGCTTCGTGGACGCCTATCATTACCGAGCCACAGGAATTGATGAAGCACATTGAAAGTTGGTGCAACTTAATTTCAGAAGTGGCGGGATTGCCACCCGTACCTGAAGGTGTTTCGGCTATTTCTTCTGCGCGTCGTAATTAATCATGAGTGAAGAAGTCGTCGCTGTACCTTTACTCCAACCCGCTAAAGGAACTCCCCCGGTAATTGATACCGAATCACAATTCAAGGATGCCTTGGCAGAATTAGCCCAGGGTCACGGTCCATTTGCAGTAGATGCAGAGCGCGCATCTGGCTTTAGATATAGCGCTCGTGCTTATTTAATTCAGATCAAAAGAAACAGTGGTGGTTTGCACCTTATTGATCCAATTCCTTTTGGACCCGGCCATGAGCTGTTTGTGCAACTCAATGCTTTGTTAAACACTGATGAAGTTATTTTGCACGCCAGTACCCAAGACCTACCCTGCCTGCGTGAATTAGGCATAAATCCGGTGCGCCTCTTTGATACCGAATTAGCAGGCAGAATCGCTGGTTTGCCACGTGTTGGGTTAGGTCCGCTCTTAGAAACGCTCATGGGAGTTTCCTTAGCAAAAGAACATAGTGCTGCGGATTGGTCTGCACGTCCACTGCCGCAAGAATGGCTGACATATGCGGCATTAGATGTTGAACTACTTGTAGAACTTCGAGACCGAATGAATCAAATTTTAGAGAAGTCAAAGAAATTGCCGTGGGCCTTAGAAGAGTTTGCATCTATTCTGAAAGCACCGCCGGCTCCCCCTCGCGTTGATCCTTGGAGACGTACATCAGGGATGCATAAAATTAAACGTCGTGATCAATTAGCAATCATTAGAGAGTTGTGGACTGCGCGGGATCGAGTTGCTTCTTCGCAAGACATTGCAACAGGTAAGTTGCTGAATGACACAGCAATTGTAGAACTTGCAATTGCAGCCGCTGTGACAAAAAAAGAGTTTGAAAAAGCGCTACGGCCTTTAGGGCTAAGGGCGCGCTGGTTAGAAAATTTGCCGTTGTGGCTTAGTTGCATCTCTGCCGCTATTGCCTTACCTGAAGAACAATGGCCAGCCATGCGCACAAATGCCGACACATTGCCACCGATAAAATTGTGGCGGGATAAGTTTCCAGAAAAGTACGCACCACTTTCACATGCCCGTGCTGCAATTGAAGTAATTGCGCACGACAATGAAATACCAGTAGAAAATTTAATTACTCCAGAACATGTTCGAAGAGTCTGTTGGAAAGCTCCAACTGGCTCCACCGAAACTCTGTCGATCGCCGCTGTCGAACAGGCGTTATCCGAGCTCGGTGCTCGCCAATGGCAGATAGCCCTTGTGGCTCCGGCACTTGCCGCGGCCCTACTGGAAAAGGAGCCGCTGCCTGTTCCAGAGGCAGTGGAAGTGACGTAAACCACCCCTGAGGAGGGCTGATTTACGCAACATAAGAGTTGCGTAAATAC
>DAISII010000027.1:0-9265 GCA_036822115.1 Candidatus Planktophila sp. | reverse complement strand
TCTCACCGAATAAGAACGCAAGGCACGTAAGAAATCTACCCGACGAAAATCTGGCCAATAGGCCTCACAAAAATAGAACTCGGACAAAGCACTTTGCCATAACAAGAAGCCACCAAGACGTTGCTCACCAGATGTGCGGATCAAAAGTTCGGGATCTGGTTGCCCGGCGGTATACAAATACTTGGAAATATCTTCGGCAGATAATGAGGCCGCAGCATCGGCTAGTGAATGTCCCGCTGCAACTTCCTCACCCATGTAGCTCTTTACGGCATCAACAATTTCGCGGCGGCCTCCGTAACTAATGGCCACATTTACTTCGACGCCATCATTACGAATTGGCTTGAGAGCGATTAATTTGTCGGCCAACCATGAGGGCAGCAGATCTAAAGCGCCAACGGCCTTAATGTTCCAACGACCTGTGGCCGCTAGTTCGTCAACAGTATTTCCAATTACTTTTAGCAGATCATCAATCTCTTCTTGTGACCTCTTGAAATTATCTGTCGACAGTAACCACAAAGTAACGACTTTGACTTGAGCTTCATCGCACCAGCCCAAGAAATCAATGATTTTGCTAGCCCCAGCTTTGTGGCCATGCGGGTCGTTGACTGTTGGATTTGATTTAGCCCAGCGACGATTTCCATCAAGAATTACACCCACGTGATGCGGGGTCTTTGAAAAGTCCAAGGAGCGAACTAAGCGCCACTCGTATAGTGGGTAAATTAGCGACTTAATGAATTTACGGATACTGACGAACAACTCTGCGCTCCGCGGCGAAAGATGCAATTGGCAATGTGCCGGCAAGTATTAGCCACAAAATCTTTGTGAGTGGCCAGCGTGCTTTTGTTCCAAATTGAATTGCGGTTAACACGTACACCGCATAGATCCAGCCATGGACAAATGGAATCCATTCGACCTTGGATTTCCAATCATCATTGTTAAATAGGTATGCCACAGGAAGATCGACAAACCACAGTAATAAGGACATAACGCCGGCGACCAGCGCCATAACTCTAAATCTCTTGACCGCACCGCTCATGGGGTAACTCTACGACGATAGAAGGGCAGGAACAGCACAACAGCGGCCATTAGCCACCAAATGACCACATAGGAAAGATGCTGCCAATAGAAACCTGGGATTCGCGAGGTCAGCTTTTCTGGTGTGACTCGGGTGCGATCAAGTGATCCGATTCTGGTTGCCTCGCTGCTGGCCAACACATAACCGTCATATAAATCTAAATCTGTTAGTGAAGTGACAACGGCGCTATCAAGACGGGAGATTGTGCCCGGAGTATTTTCAGAACGATCACCATATTGGCTGGCAACCAGCAATCCTTCAATATCAATTTTCATCGACTGCTGGATATCCGGATTCTTTAAACGCTCCGCCCACAATCCACGGACAACCAAAATTGCAGAATCTGTACCGACTTGCAGCAGCGCAACTTCCCAATCAGATTGCTTTCCATCGCCATCGATCTGATTGGGGGCTCTAAAGTTTTGTATGTACTGCCCTGTAACGAAAACTGTTTTATTAAGGGCGGTTGGAGGTAAAGAAACTCGAGGCGTAGCAACAGATTCCAAAGGGACAATATTTGTGTCAATTGTTGTTGCAACTTTCAAACTATTTTTCAAATCAGCAGCACGCTGCAATTGCCAAATGCCCAGCCCAACAAAGAGTGCAGCGATTAAAAGAACTGCAATCACTTGAAATGCTTTGGTAAAGAATTTACTTGCTGGCGTCATCGCTTCGATCTACACCCATGAAGCGCTTATAGAAACTTCGCATCAAGAATGCAAAAGCGACGACTAGCAAGGCAACGGTCAAAGAGCCGGCCGCACCCATATCAATGTCTTTAGTCATGACATAATCATGGCATGCAATCCCGAGAGCCGTTTGACTACAACGACCGCTATGGCGTGAAAAAGGGGCGAAGCTGGATTGCCGTTGCCCTAATCACCGCATTAGTTGGTGTTGGTTGGATTACTTGGGCGGGGTTGTATCACTCAAATCCAGGGCTCCGAGTTCAACTTATTTCATTTACCGTCGATAGTGATCGCGCGGTCAGTGTTCGCTACTTTGTTGAACGCCAAAGCCCTGAGGATGCGACTATCTGTACCGTGATTGCACGTGATTTTTATAAAGACATCGTTGGACAAATTGATATAGAAATCCCTGCCGGAAAAGAAAAAGTTGAACTGGTCAGCGTGGTTCCTACGCGTAGTCAGGCAGTAAATGCCGATGTCTCAAGTTGTCGCACCAAGTAAGTAGCCAGTACCTTTTACCCCTTATGACACAGACCTGGCTGACCCAAGAAGCTGCAGATCGCTTGCGTGGTGAGCTGACCCAACTTGAAGGTCCTGGTCGCAAAGAGGTTACTGCAAAGATTGAAGCCGCTCGCGCCGAAGGTGACTTGAAAGAAAACGGCGGCTATCACGCAGCACGTGATGAACAAGGCAAGATGGAAGCGCGTATTCGTCAGTTAAAGCAAATGCTGGAAAATGCGCACATCGGAACACCACCGGCTAGCGCCGACGGAAAAGTTGGTGCCGGAATGGTTGTTACAGCGATCATCGCTGGTGATGAAATGAAGTTTTTAATTGGTTCACGTGAAATTTCATCTGGAGACTTAGATGTGTACAGCGAAAAATCACCACTAGGTTCTGCAGTCTTAAATCAGGAAATTGGCGCAAAGGTTTCTTACACAGCACCTAACGGTCGCGAGATCGCGGTTGAAATTTTGGCTGCCGAGTTTTACGCCTAACCAAAAGTTTTTCCCGTGAATTTAACAGCCAAAGAAGTATTTCCTGAATTAGATACTCAAATATCAGCTTCTCGATTTAACCGAGTTTCAAGGGCCATAGATTCATTATTTGGCAAGAGTTTAACCCGGCGTGAAAATGGGAGCCCATTCATCATCACTGGTGACATACCTGCAATGTGGTTGCGAGATTCAACCTGGCAGGTAGCACCGCTGTTGAACTCTAACCATTCAGAGGTAATCCAATTACTTATTGAATTGAGCAAAACCCAAATAGAGCTGTTCTTGATTGATCCCTACGCAAATGCATTTAATCCTGCTCCTAATGGGCAGTGTTGGCATAAAGATTTTCCAGATCAATCCCCTTGGGTTTTTGAGCAAAAATTTGAGCTTGATTCATGGGCATCAGTTCTTTATCTGGTCCGAATGATTACTGAGAAATATGGCCGCACTGATCATATTGATGCTTCATTTAAAGAAGCGTTGTCTGTGATGCTAAAACTTGCAAAGCTCGAACAACATCATGATCCCGAGTCATACATATTCAAGCGAAACAATGAAGTCCCTCATGATTCTTTGTCGCACGATGGTCGCGGAGCACCCACCGCCTACACGGGCATGGTGTATTCCGCTTTCCGTCCAAGTGATGATGCCTGCGTGTACGGCTATTTGGTTCCTTCAAATCTCTTTTTCCTCAATGAATTAGAGCTATTGCCCCAAAATCTTCAATCTACAGAATCAATTGACCTGAGTGCAGAAATACGTAGTGGCATACAAGAGCACGCAATCATCGATGGACGATATGCCTACGAAGTCGATGGGCTTGGAAATTCATTGTTTATCGATGATGCAAATATTCCATCGCTATTAAGTCTTCCACTTTTAGGATGTGTCTCACCTGACGATGGAATATATAAAGCAACTAGAGAATTCATTCTCTCTGCTAAAAATCCGTATTACTTTTCAGGTACCAAAGTGGCAGGCATTGGATCACAACACACGCCTGCCAAATTTGTTTGGCCGATCGCACTTGCCGTCCAAGCTTTGACTGATCCATCAATCAGCAAAAAGCTAGAGACTTTGGATTTGCTAGAACACACTGATGGCGGGACTGGAAGCATGCATGAATCATTTAATGCTGATGATGATAGAGATTTTACGAGATCTTGGTTTTCATGGGCAGATATGACCTATGTGCAACTGGTATTAGACAGCGTCAATTACAAATCGCAATAGCTAAATCTGAGTGATCTTTATCGAGCCAAGGTGATCTGGAATTTTTGTATATGGCTGTTGGTGGTAGCGAATATCTTCTGAAGAAACTTTCCAGTTTTTGCCCGAACTTATAAGAGCCTCGAGAAAGACCTTGGCCTCAATTTCAGCGATGTGGTTTCCCAGGCAGGTATGAGGGCCAAAGCCAAAACTTAAGTGCGGATTTCGGCCACGATTAAAATCAATCTCAAAGGGGTTTGTGAAAATAGTTTCATCAAAATTTCCAGAGATAAAACTGATTCCGACATATCTATCGTCAGGTAGATCGGCTGTTGTGCTCTCTGGCACCACGGTTCTGTTCATAACCGGTAGCGGTGTAAAAAACCGCAAGAACTCTTGTATGGCTGGGCCAATTAATTCTGGATTTGAGCGCAGTAATTGAAGGTCTTCAGGTTTTTTACCAAAGTGCCACATGATTCCGGTAAAGAGTTTTACAACAGTATCGCGACCACCTGCCAGCATCACACCTGCAATGCCTCTAAATTCGGCGGCAGAAATCTGTTGTCCTTCGATTTCTAGATATGCAATCTGACTCCAAATGTCATCTGTGCTCTTTTGCAACGCCTCTTCATAGATTGCATCTAAATAACGATGTAACACTTTGCCATCGCGAACTTCGGATTCTGCAGTCCAAACATCTGGTCCCCAAGAAATCCATTCCGCAACATCCTGTGGGCGGCTATAGATAACACCTAAATTCTTCATAACCAGCGGAAGAGCTAAGTGTTGGCTAACTTCAAGATCCCCATGTTTAAAGAAATCAGCAATCAAATTATCTGTGTGGGCGCGAAATTGTGGAATCAATAATTCGATAGTTGGTTTAACAAAATACGGTGCCAATGCGACTCGGTACAAATGATGCCTTGGAGGATCAACTTCTAGTGGCAGTTGGCGGTAATCGCGGACATCAGAATCGCCCTGCAGGTCAGATGAATAGGTTTGTGTATCGCGCAACGCTTCACGGACGGCTTTGTGGCCGACTATAGTTTTGGTTGCTTTAGGGTAGAAAACTGACATGTGCGAAGGGTAAATACCTTTCCCTTAATTTACAAGGAGAACCATGAATACCTTCCGTGCAGTAGCGGTTTTCCCACACATTGCCCCTGGTAATTTTGAGCAGTTCTGCTTAGTTGCCAAGCAATTGATGGCAGAGATTCAAAAACAAGAATCCACGCTGCGTTATGACATGTTTTTTAATCCAGAAAAAACTAGTTGCACTGTTTTAGAAGAGTTTGCTACTCCTGAGGGAGTATTTGAACATGTAAAGAGAAATGGCGATTTGATTGCTCAATTGAGTCTTCTAGGCGGAAAGATTGAAGGAAGCGTATTCCCGATGAGCCAAGATGGCGAAGCGATCAATGAGATAAGAAACCACTGGGACTCCAAGTATCACTTGCACTTTCTTGGTAAAACTCAGTAATTTCGAAACGCTTAGTCAGAAAAGTTTTTGTACTTTCTAATACTTAGTGGAATAAAGATCGCCATCAAAAGCATCATGTATAGCAATGAGGTCTCAAGCGGGTACTGACTTGGCCAAGAATTAGCGGTTGCACCAAATTCATTTTTCAGCCCGAACAATTGGCGGCATGCTGCAACCATGGTTGAAACCGGGTTCCATTCAGCAAAGTACTGTAAGGCACGTGGCATTCCTGTAGTTGGCGCAAAAGCATTAGATAGAAACGTCAGGGGGAAGGTCACTAAAAATCCAACACTTTGGACGGTTCGTGCTTCTTTAACTGACAGGCCAACCAAAATGCCTATCCAAGATAGTGCGTACCCAAACATAAAGAGAAATAGGAAGGCAAGAGTTGTCTGCAAAATTCCTGATGTTGGACGCCAACCCACTGCATAACCAGCAGCTGCCATTACAACTAGCACCAAAATATTAAGAAGTGCGTCGCCAAATGTACGTCCAATAATTACTGCGCCTCGTGAAATTGGCAGAGACCTAAAGCGATCGATCAAACCTTTCTTCATGTCCTCTGCTAATCCAACTGCAGTCGAAGCCAAGGTAAATGCAACGGTTTGCACAAAGATTCCGGGCATCAACAGTTGCACATAACCGCCTGGCTGGCCTGAATCAATGGATCCACCAAAGACAAACCGAAATAGTAAAACAAACATCACTGGCTGAATTGTCGAGAAAACTAGTAGCTCGGGCACGCGGGCTAACTGAAGAAGCTGACGCTTAGTGATGACCATTGCATCATGCATTGCATTTTTCATTTCTTAGCGCCTCTCTTTTTCTTGGCAATAGGTTCAACAACTGTTTCTTCAGCCACATGTCCTGTGAGTGATAAGAACACATCATCTAATGATGGGCGCTTTAAGCCAATATCGAGCGGGTGAATCTTTGCTTCATCCATAGCTCGCAAAGCTTCCATGAGGTCTCTTGATCCATGCAGCACGGGCGCACTTACTGTTCGTAGATCCACATGGGTCGTATGACCGCTGATCTTTGCAACAATCTCATTTGCCTTATCTAGATCTGCTGGTTCAACGGTGATCTCTAGACGCTCTCCACCAACCTGCTTTTTCAAAGCATCTGATGTTCCGCGCGCAATAACTGTTCCGCGATCAATAACTGCAATTTCATCTGCCAGCTGATCGGCTTCTTCTAAGTACTGAGTTGTTAGAAGCAGCGTTACTCCACCCTTTACCAACTCTTGAATAACTCCCCACATATCTTGACGCCCACGTGGATCTAATCCTGTAGTTGGCTCATCTAAGAACAAAATCTTTGGCTTAACAATTAAGGAGGCGGCTAAATCAAGACGACGACGCATTCCGCCTGAATAGGTTTTGATGGGACGACGTGCTGCTTCAGTTAACTCAAATCGTTCTAGTAATTCATTTGCACGATCAATTGCTGGTTGGCGACCTAAGTGATACAAACGGCCAAACATCACTAAGTTATCCCAGCCGGTTAATGTTTCATCAACAGCTGCATACTGTCCTGATAATCCAATTTGCTCGCGAACTTTATCAGGATGCTTTATGACATCAATACCGGCAACAGTTGCATGTCCAGAATCTGGTTTTAGCAATGTTGCGAGAATTCTCACAGTTGTTGTTTTTCCTGCACCATTAGGCCCAAGTACTCCTAAAACAGTGCCTTCTTCAACATCTAAGGACAAATCATTAAGGGCTACGACCTCGCCTTTGCGATAGGTCTTAACTAAGTGTTCTGCGATAACTGACTTCACGCGATAACCTTACCTTCATGTCCCTTAACCGCCCAAATGACAGCATCGATCTAGGGCGTTCGGCTTGAAGGGCTCACTTTTCAAGGATCTACCTCGCGAAGTATCAATCCTTATTGCAGCATCCTTTTTTGTTGCTGTCGGTTTCGGCATTGTTATGCCAGCAATCCCAGTGTTTGCAAAATCATTCGGGGTTAACAACGCTGCTATTGGTTTGATGGTCTCGGCTTTTGCAATTACACGATTTAGTTCAGGTCTAATTTCAGGCACCTTGGTCGATAAATTTGGCGAAAGAGCTGTTTTTTCAACTGGTGTATTTATGGTTTCACTCTTTACTTTCTTAGCTGGTGTAGCCCAAAGTTATGAGCAACTACTGTTCTTCAGAGCAGCAGGTGGTTTGGGTTCATCCATGTTCTCAGTTGCAGCAAGTTCGGTAATTTTGCGAGCAGTCAGCGATGATCAACGAGGGCAAGCACAATCGGTATATCAAGGTTCATTTATTGTTGGTGGAATGGCTGGGCCAGCAATAGGTGGTTTGCTCTCTGTTATTTCTTTGCGTGCGCCATTTTTTGTTTACTCAATTTTGTTATTTTGTTCTGGAGTCGTTGCACTGTTCTTCTTAACGGGAGATTCGATTGGTGCAAAGGTAAAGAACAGTAGCGATGAAGCTGCAACAACTATCCGCGAAGCACTTGCTATGCCTGCCTACCGAATCGCACTTGTTTTAGCATTTATCGGAACTTGGGTTTTCTTCGGAATGCGTTCTTCGATCTTGCCTGTCTTTGTCACCGAAGAATTGAATTCAACAACAGCAGTTGTGGGTTATGGTTTTGCTATATCTGCAATAGTCCAAGGAGCGATACTTCTAAAAGCAGGACGTTTCTCTGACCAAAAAGGTCGTCGAGCTGCCTCAATAATCGGTGCGAACATCGTCTTTGTTGGCGTCTTGATACTTACATTTTCCGTTAACGCGTGGATGTTCTTGCTTTCTATGATCGTCTTAGGCTTTGGTGGCGCTTTCCTTGCGACAACTCCTGCCAGCATGGTGGGAGACACCATCAAAGGTAAGGGTGGCAAAGTTATTGCGATCTTCCAGATGGCAGGGGATGCAGGAATGATCTTTGGGCCAATCATTATTGGCTGGATCTCAGATGTGTACTCATACCGCGCAGCTTTTGGGTTTTCTGCCGCAATCTTTCTCATTGCTCTTGCACTTACCTACAAAATTCCTGAGACTAGAAATGTCGAAGGGCCCCAGGTTAATAACCTGAAGCCCCTCGATGAAGATCTGTAACTACTGCTGATTAGTCGTTTCCACGCAAGATTGACAGTACGCGTAGAACTTCCATGTACAACCAAATGATTGTCACCATGAGACCAAATGCTGCTCTCCATGACTCTGCTTCAGGAGCTCCAGCTGCAATTCCGTTTTGAATTGAATCAAAATCTAGAATCAAGAAGAAAGCTGCAAGAACCATTCCACCAGTTGCAATAATTAAGCCAAGTCCGCCAACGTTATACACGCTTGAACCTGTGAACATGTATGCAACAAATGACACAAGGCCAAGAACTAGGTAGCCAATTAGGGCTGTTGTTAGAACCTTTGTGAACTTAGGTGTTACACGAATGCGACCACTCTTGTAAGCAAACAACATTCCTGCAAATGCGCTGATTGTTACAAGGATTGCCTGGCTAACAATTCCGTCATAGACAGAGTTATAAATATTGCTGAGTGTGCCAAGTGCAAGACCTTGGAAAGCTGCGTATGCAATTGCAAGTGCTGGCTTAACAGTCTTGCTGAATGCATTTACCATTCCAAGAACAAGTCCACCGATGAAACCGAGCATTAGCGCTCCGCCACCGAGGTTAAGTGTCCAGGCAACTGCACCCACTGATACAAGTACGGCAAACAAAATACCGGTACGTGTAACGACATCATCAATAGTCATACGACCTGTACGCAATGATGATGCTGCAGGTGAGTTATACAAATTCTCTAGCGCTGCTGGGTCTGAGTTAATTGTGCTCGGA
>DAISII010000026.1:0-9944 GCA_036822115.1 Candidatus Planktophila sp. | reverse complement strand
GTGTGCGGCCCAGAAGGTACGGAGACCCAACGACGGTCTGCAGAAGCTCCACAACGGGTGTGGAGAAGTGCTGCAGGCGGAGGTTGGAACCGCTCTGGTTGTACTCAGAAAGTTTATCCGAACATCTGTTCGAAAGGTAACAGGCGGCACTGACAAGCCGAGCGCGTGTCGCCAGGAGCACATTAGCCAAGGGCATACTGGGTCGGTGTTAATCCTGCTGCCGCCCTCTGAGAAGAAATCAGCCTCCCATGGGCCCGCGATCGGGGTCTACACAGGTGTTCTCTACGCCGCTTTAGGCTGGAGCACTCTTACTACAGCTCAGAAGCAGCTGGGCCAATCCTGCATCGCCATCATCTCGGCCAAATACGGGGTGGTGCGCCCCATGGATCTGATCGAGCCCTACAAAGAAAAAATTAACAATAAAAAGATGGCCGGCCAGGTTTCACAGGTATTAGATGGGGCTGAATCTGAATTAATTATCGACTGTCGCTCTTCTACTTATCAAGGCGTATGGCAATCCCCCGTTGCAATCACGGTCGAGATCAAAGTCTTCACCAAAACTGATGGTGTCAAAAAGGTTATCACTCACATGTCAAAAAAGACTCGGGGCGAAGTAACGCATCACATTCTAAAGAGTACAAAGGTTCCAACTAATCCTCATGAACTAGAAGTGATAATTTCACAGAAATTTGAATGTGAATTAATTGAAGGAAGTAAGAAAAATCCTTGGGTACTAGAGGTGTATTGCTAAGGCGTTTCTATGACGCAATTAGAGCGGTTTTCTTAATCAGCTCAACAGTTAATCTCGGATAGTTCCACATGATCACATGTGCACAGTTATCGACGATGATCCATCGAGAGTGTGCAGGTGCAACGGTTTTTTCTTGCGCAATCTCTTTTGGCAACGTTAGATCTTCATCACCAAAAATTACTGACAGCTTTACTTTTTCAGGAACAATGGATTCAAATCTGCGTCCATTTGCACCATGCCACATCGGCATATATCCCTTTGATCGTGCCATCGCGATTACTGAATCTCGACAAGATTCAAAACTTAATTCACGCCACAAGTGTGTGATCTTTTTATACCCAATAGCTTTAAGTAGAGGAATTCGATAGGCGGTCTTCATAAAGTACTGCGAAATCTTCGCCAGGATTCGGGCATCAAGACTTGGTGGGAACTTTCGTGGCGGTTGTTCATGCCATAAACCAGCTGGGGCTAATGCGGTAACACTCAAAACATTATCCGGAGCAACCGCTGCCATCTCTAAGGCGATCCATCCCCCAAGGGAGTTTCCGGCAACGTGCATTGTTTCAACACCTGTCTTAGAAACCATGTAATCAACTATCGCTTGCGCAAGCGAACGAGGATCCATTTCTTCATCGTCTACCAGTGGTGCATCACCATGTCCCGGAAGGTCAATGGCATAGACCGTAAAACTTTCTATCAACTGTGGCACCAGAGTTTTCCAAATGTTTCCGGCTGAGCCCAAACCATGCACAAGCACAAGTGCGGGGTTGTTCAGGTCTTGTGTGTAACGATGGGCACTGACTGGCATTTTTAGTATCTGTGCTTTTCTGTCTCATTTGGATGTGCTTTGCACACCGCTTTCCAAATAACATCTGGTTCAAACCCTGCAGCTAAGGCTTCATTCACGCTCTTGCTACCTAATTCAGATAATGCGATATCTGCTGAAAATGAATGCGCCCAGGCATCACCAAATGACAAGGTGATGCGTTCGCGCAGATCAGAGATTCGCAATTGCGGTGATTGCTTCTGCTTGTGCACGTGATTGCACAGAACTAATCGGATGTAGAGCTTGTCCGATTAACCAACGTGTTGCTAGTTCGCTCTTTTCCTTACCCAACAAGTGAGCCATGGCAATTGCAAATGCTTTCCACAAAGTATCGCTCTGAGCCGATAAGGCAATGGTTAATGAATCAGGATCTTGCGTGCGCATAGCCGCTAGTGTCTTATCACTAGAAATTTCTATAGAAATCTGTTCTAAGGCCGCGGTTGCATCTGGTGCCGCTTGCGCAATCACAACAAGCCGTTGCATTTCAGATTCACACAAGGCGCGTATGACACTGTCCTTGTCGCGATAATGGTTGTATAAAGTTGCACGAGAAACTTCAGACACATCTGCGATTTCAATCATGGACATCTTTTTTAAGCCTGTTGTTGCAATTAATTGTTTTGTGGCCTCAAGAATGGCTACTTGTGTACGGCGGTGGGTTGCTACTTGTGGCGCGTACTTATTAAGCGGCATCGACAACAGTGAGAGTTACGCCCTCACGGCTCTTGAGCTCTGCAGATACATCGCTAAAAACGCCAGAAAGAGATAGTCCTAATGCAACGCAAATTGCATTGAGTAATTCAGAGGATGCTTCTTTTTGTCCGCGCTCGACCTCGGATAGATATCCAAGAGACACACGTGCATCGCGAGCAACATCGCGCAATGTGCGACCTTGTTGGGTGCGTGCAGAACGAAGGGTTTGGCCAATAGCTTCACGTACTAGAACCATTGTCATACTCCCTTCAATTGTCGATCTCTTAGTGTCTTGTCTATGAACGATGTCTAAGGATACGCGCAAAGGTGGCAATCGCGCTTGATGTAGCTGCGTTTCGCACAGATTCGCGGTCGCCCGAAAGGGCTAATTCGATTGTGTGACTGATTGGGCCTTCGATGGCTACCCATACGACACCCACTGGATAACCATCTAGTGGGTTAGGGCCAGCAACACCGGTCGTGCCAATAGCCCACGTTGTCCCAAAAGATTTGATTGCACCTTTAGCCATTGCAACTGCAACTTCTTCACTGATGACCGTATGTTTTTCAATCAGCTCTGCATCTACATTTAAATGCGAAACCTTAATCTCGTCACGATAGGCAGTTGTTCCACCGACAAAGACATCTGATGCTCCGGCTATGGTAACGATTGCCGAACTTACAGATCCTGCAGTGAGAGATTCTGCGGTGCTAATTGTTTCGCCGCGTGCTCGCAGATGATCAACGATCTCGGCAGCAAAGCCAAGAATCTCATTAGATAACGCCATCTGCGTAGCCTTTCCTAATTCAAGGTTTGTGCGTGAAGGCTGATTTTACATAATATGCACCGGTATAGATAGTGAGTATTACGGCAATATACATAAAACCATCACGGAACCAATAGAGATCTGTGCTTAGCGGCAGCACATAGAAGCCGACACCAAAGTTTTGCAGCGTAGCCTTGATCTTGCCACCCTTGTTAGCTGGAATCACTCCCCGTTTGATGACAGATAGTCGAAATATTGTGATTCCAATTTCTCGGAACAAAATTACACATGTGATCCACCAGGGCATTCTTCCTAGTATTGACAATGAAACCATCGCAGTACCAATCATAAATTTATCGGCAACTGGATCTAAAAACTCACCAAACTTAGTAATGGTGCCGCGACTTCTGGCTAACTTTCCATCTAACACATCTGACATTCCAAGCAGAAAGAAAACCCACCAAGAAATGTATTGCCAGGTTGGATCATCTCCACCATTTTTAAAAAGCGTATAAGCACCTACTGGAACAAAGAGCAAACGCATTACCGTGATGAAATTAGGAGTTATAAAAGCGGGCAGATTCATAGTGGCTTTGCTACCAAGTCTGCGCCCATTGAATCAATAACAACGGCATCAACGTACTGTCCGACTTTGTAATTTGTTCCAATAAATGTTGTTGTGCCATCTACTTCAGGTCCCTGATGGGCTGCTCGGCCTTCTTGCAGATCTTCATCTTCGATCAGAACTCGCACCTTCTCGCCGATTCGGGCTTGCGCTCTTAGAGAAACCATCTCATCGGCCAATGAGGACAGTGATTCAACTCGCTGGGCAATCACATCAGCATCGATTTTGTCTGAAAGGTTAAGTGCTTCGGTGTTGTCCTCATCTGAATAACCAAATACGCCAACGGCATCTAACTTTGCCTTAGTTATAAAATCAGCAAGATCATCAAAATCTTCTTGAGTTTCACCTGGAAATCCAACAATAAAGTTTGAACGAATACCGGCCTCTGGTGAAACTGCTCGAACTTGGCTAATCAGATGCAAGAACTTCTCGCTATCTCCAAAACGGCGCATTCTGCGAAGTACTGTGGGACTGGTGTGCTGGAAAGATAAGTCGAAGTACGGAGCGGTTTTATCTGTTGCGATCATTGCTTGGATCAAAGTTGGGCGCATCTCAGCTGGTTGTAAATAAGACAGACGAACTCGCTCAACGCCAGGTAGTGCCGCAATATCTGGCAAAATCTTTTCCATTAATTGCAGATCACCTAAATCTTTTCCATATGAAGTAGTGTTTTCGCTGACCAAGAACAATTCAGAAACACCATTTTCTGCGAGCCAGCGTGCTTCCTTGATGATGTCATTGGGACGTCTAGAAATAAATGAGCCACGGAAATATGGAATGGCACAGAAAGAACAGCGTCGATCACACCCTGAAGCAATCTTTAGCGGAGCCCACGGTGCATTGCCTAGCCGCTTTCTGGAAAACTCTTCGCTTTCGCGTGCATCAGCACGATCAACTGGAGCAATTGGCAGCAGCGCACGACGATCGCGTGGAACGTGTGATGTATGGGATTCACCAGCAATGATTGCTTGCAGACGCGCAGAAATATCTTTGTAATCGTCAAACCCCAGAATTGCGTCCGCCTCGGGAAGTGCCTCTGCTAATTCATTTCCGTAACGCTCGGCCATACATCCGACGGCGACAACAGCGCGTGTTACCCCATGACCCTTCAGTGAATTTGCCTCAAGCAAGGCATCTACAGAATCCTTCTTGGCGGACTCGATAAACCCACATGTGTTTACAAGGGCTACCTCTGCAGATTCGACATCATCGACCAGGGTCCACCCATCGGCAGCCAAGCGCCCTGCAAGCTCTTCGGAATCTACTTCGTTGCGGGCACATCCAAGTGTGACTACTGCAACGGTGCGCTTCATTTGCGCAATCTTACCCTGTCTAAGGCTTTTAAGAATCTACTCCGTACGACACGCTAACAACTTCCCCATCGCCACCAATTGAATCGACTTTCTTGCCGTTGACAGTGAAATCCACGCCACCAGCGTTGCCAACTTTCACATTGAGTGAAATATCGGTACTAAAAGTTTTAGTAACGCCACGTGCAATTTGTCCACTAAACAATGTTCGCCCCGATGCATCAGAGACAAAGAGCCAACTCTTCGCGCGCTCTGCCGAAACAATTAACGTGACCCCGGTGCCCGTAGAAACAGTGGCCTGCTCTGCTGGGGTTGGTTCAGTTGCTACTGGTGCTGGATCAGCGCTTTCAGAAGGCGTTGCCGAGACTGAAGTAATAGGTTTAGGAATATCAACTGATGCTGTATTTGAAATAATTATCTGAGCTAGGCCAACAACAAACAAAGATGCAACTGAAATAGTTGCCAAAACTTTCCAGGAAACTTTACGAGCCTCCTCTGGCTTTTTCATCACATTATTTTCAACAAGCATTTCTTTGATGGAGCGATCCACCTGCATCTGTTCATCTTCAAATGCTGTTAAAAATACCTGCGGCTCTACCCCTAGTTTAACTGCGATATTTCGCAGGTGACCGCGAGCATAAGTTTCTCCGCCACAATTTATAAAATTATTTGATTCCATCTCTCGCAACAAGCCACCGCGAATATTTGTAGCTTCTGAGAGATCCTCAACGCTGAGCCCAGCACTCTTTCGCGCTTGAGCAATCAAGGAACCTAGAGTCATGAACTAATCCTCAAACTGGCGATGGGGTGAGTGCTTATTCTAAAGCAGAACAGAGGAGGGGTGAATAGATATAGCGTGAGACTTAGGGGTGAAAGAGAATCACCCTTCTGACTGTTCACCCGTTATTAATAATCACGAAGGGTTGCAAGCACAGAATCAAGTTGATCGGGCTTAACCATTACGGTACGCGCCTTGGATCCCTCTGATGGTCCAACTATGCCTCTCGACTCCATCAGGTCCATGAGACGTCCAGCTTTTGCAAAGCCGATTCGAAGTTTTCTTTGCAACATAGATGTAGAACCAAATTGTGTGCCTACTACAAGTTCTACCGCCTGGCACAAAACATCAAGATCATCACCAATTTCTTTGTCCACCATTTTCATTTGGTTTACGGGTGCGGTTACATCATCACGATATCTAGGCTTTAGCTGTTTTTTAACGTGGGTAGTAACCGCTTCAATTTCGCGCTCGGAAACATATGCGCCTTGAATTCTTATTGCTCGACTTGAGCCCATAGGAATAAACAAGGCATCGCCCTGTCCAACTAATTTTTCAGCACCAGGTGTATCCAAAATGACTCGGCTATCTGCAAGTGAGCTTGTTGCAAAAGAAAGCCGTGAAGGTACATTCGCTTTAATCAGACCAGTGACGACATCTACTGATGGTCGCTGTGTTGCTAGGACCAAGTGAATGCCCGCAGAACGAGCTAACTGCGTGATACGGACAACTGATTCTTCAACCTCTTTTGCAGCCACCATCATTAGGTCTGCCAACTCATCAATAATCACAAGAAGGTACGGATATGGCTCGACTGTACGATCACTACCAGCAGGCGGAACAACTTTTCCGGCCCGCACCGCTTTATTGAAATCATCAATGTGTCTAAAGCCAAATGTTGATAGATCTTCGTATCGCAAATCCATTTCGCGCACTACCCAGGTTAGGGCATCTGCCGCTTTTTTAGGGTTGGTAATAATTGGAGTAATAAGGTGTGGAATACCTTCGTAAGCTGTGAGTTCTACTCGCTTTGGATCAATAAGAACTAGGCGAACATCATCGGGGGTTGATCGCATTAATATTGAGGTAATCATCGCGTTAATCATTGACGATTTACCTGCACCCGTTGCACCAGCAACTAATAAGTGTGGCATCTTGGCAAGGTTTGCACAGACAAAATTACCTTCAACATCTTTACCCAACGCCACCAACATTGGATGTAGATCTTGACCTGCAACTGTTGAGCGCAAAACATCACCTAATGCCACTATTTCGCGATCGGCATTAGGGATTTCAATTCCGACCGCAGACTTACCTGGGATTGGCGAGAGGATTCGAACATCGCTGCTAGCAACGGCGTATGAAATGTTCTTAGCAAGTGCGGTAATACGTTCTACCTTTACTGCATTGCCAAGTTCAACTTCGTACCTCGTCACAGTTGGCCCGCGCATGAAACCTGTAACTTGCGCATCGATATCAAACTGTAAAAATACTTCAGTTAACGCCGCTACAACAGATTCATTTGCCTTGCTTTTAGCTTTGGCAGCAGGGCCAGCACGCAAAATATCCGCAGGCGGAAGCTCATACTTACTATCTGCCGTTAGTAACAACTGCTCTGGGCGCTTTGCTGCAACTGTATTTTCATTGGTGTGCGCAATTGGTATGACCGGAACTGGAACAGTGAACTCTTCATCAAAGCTCTCCTCGTCCAACTCTTCTTCTTCAGGTTCGTTCCACGCAGCGACAACTGGGGTATCAAAGGCCGGTGTTTCCGAGATTTCAAACTCTTGTTCAACTCGTTCTGCACGCTCAGGACGTTTGGACCACAACCATTTGCTGGAATTTGTGATCCGAATTAAAATTTCAGATACAGGCGTAGCGGTTATAACTAATAAGCCAAATATGAAAATGATGACAAGCACAGGATATGCAAGTACAGAAGTCATTAAAGCGACTAGTGGCTCGGTAACTGCGTACCCCATCCACCCACCACCTTGGCGCATTGCGGTAGCACCTGTTCCGACAGATCCATTGAGCAAATGTGCTAATCCAGTTGATGACAGAGCAAGTGCCAGTGTTCCAATGATTATTCGCCCCGTAGCCTTTGAATCTTCAGGGACTCGAAACAATCTAAATGCAAAGTAAATAAGCACTAATGGGGAAACAAAACCGATACGGCCAAATCCTCCATAAATTACAGAGTAAACCGCTCGGCCAACAATGTTGTCAGAGTGAAACCATGTTCCGGCCGTTGCAATTAAAGCAACAATTAAAATTAGAAACGCGACTCCATCGCGCTGATGTGCTGGATCTAAATCTCTGGCGCCGCGAGCTATAAAGCGAACACTCTTGCCAAGTGACTTGGCGATAAACCGCCATATGGCACTAATCCCACGACTAAGTGCTCCGCCTACTGCACCTGTCTTAGATTTTGCTTTTTTTCTTTTAGCCACACGCACGATCGTAAAGGGTGAACAATTTGGAATCTACTAGGCGCGCCGCGCTTTACACTTCAATAACGACAGGGACAATCATCGGCTTTCGACGATGCTCTCCCCCAACCCAACCACCGATTGTCTTACGTACAATTTGTGATAACTGATGGGTTCCATTGATTCCATCTACAACTGCTGCTGCTAGGGCTTTTTCAATACGAAGCTTTACCTCATCAAACATGGCAGCATCTTCATTAAAGCCTCGCGCATGAATATCTGGACCTGCAACGATTTTGCCGCTTTGAGAATCAATGACAACAACACAGGAAATAAATCCTTCTTCACCCAAAATACGACGATCCTTTAGCGAACTCTCAGTTATATCGCCGATGCTTTGACCATCAACAAATACAAAACCAACAGGGATCGCGCCAACAATTTCAGCCTCATGATTAACCATGTCGATAACAACGCCATTGTCAATTATGAAAGTGTTGTCACGTGGAACACCTGATTGAATTGCAAGCTCTGCATTTGCTTTCAGATGTCGCCATTCTCCGTGAATAGGCAACACATACTTGGGCTTAACAATGTTGTAGCAATACAGTAGTTCTCCAGCCGCTGCGTGGCCAGAAACATGCACCATTGCATTGGCTTTATGCACTACTTTTGCACCGAAGCGCGTTAATTCATTAATGATTCGAAAGACAGAATTTTCATTTCCTGGAATAAGTGATGAGGCCAAAATTACGGTGTCTCCTTCACCAACCCGAATCTGGTGATCCCCGTTAGCCATTCGAGACAGAGCAGCCATTGGTTCACCTTGCGAACCAGTACAAATCAAAACAACATTGTCATCATATTGATCTAGATCTTTTGCATCGATTACTAAATCGGCGGGAACATTGAGATAACCCATGTCTTCAGCGATTTTCATATTGCGAACCATGGAGCGACCAATGAATACGACTTTACGACCATGGAGTGCTGCAACATCAATAATTTGCTGAACGCGATGCACATGAGAAGAAAATGAGGCAACAATGACGCGACGTTTTGTTGATGAGATCACGCGATTGAGTGCAGGCATAATTTCGCGCTCAGACGGTGTAAATCCAGGAACATCTGCGTTGGTTGAATCCACCATAAATAGATCTACGCCTTGCTCGCCTAAGCGCGCAAATGTTCGCAAATCGGTTATGCGGCCATCTAAAGGAAGTTGATCCATTTTAAAATCACCGGTAGCTAACACTCGACCGGCTTCGGTATTGATAACAACGGCCAACGCATCTGGGATGGAGTGGTTTACTGCAACAAATTCCAAGGTGAAAGGACCAATATCTTCAGTGCCACCTTCTTTTACCTCACGCGTTAATGGAGTGATGCGGTGTTCTTTTAACTTTGCCGTGATGAGGGCAAGGGTCAATGCCGAACCGTAAATGGCGATATCACCACGTTCGCGCAATAGATATGGAACTGCGCCAATATGGTCTTCGTGTCCATGTGTTAAGAAGATGGCAACAACATCATCAAGTCGCTCTCGGATGTAAGAAAAATCAGGAAGAATTAAATCGATACCTGGCTGATTATCTTCAGGAAATAACACACCGCAGTCAACGATTAAAAGCTTTGATTTATATTCAAAAACAGTCATATTGCGGCCAATTTCAGTCAGGCCACCTAGCGCAACAATGCGCAGACCACCATCAACTAACTTTGGTGGAGTACTTAGATTTGGATGTGGATGATTCATTAGTTA
>DAISII010000025.1:0-10175 GCA_036822115.1 Candidatus Planktophila sp. | reverse complement strand
CACGCCGCAGTCGCACTAGTTAAGAAGTAATTCCTTTTCCAAGGCACTAGCCTTATCAATCATGTCAGCACTACCAATCGCCGCCTCGCTAGATGTTAAAGCGGCTTCATCGGCTAATTCAATTGCAATCGGATTTATAAAAAATTCTGATGCATCATTTGAGTGTGTTGGCCCACTGGTTTCAGAAGTCGAAAAATTCTTCGGACTAAATCTTGTTGATGAATTAGCTTTCTTCGCCCCAACCGCCAATGCTGGAGAAATTTTCGAGATTCCAGTTAGTGCTACTGATTGTCCAACCGATCGAATTTATTTGGTTGCAGTGGGGGATCAGAGCAAGGCCGCACTCCGAGCCGCTGGCGCTTCAGTTGGCCGCAAAGTTCGAGGAAAGAATCTGACTGTTTATTCTGCATGTGCAGTTAAAGAAGTAAATGCGCATGCAATTTCTTTAGCACTTGGCGCATGGGTATGGAATCTAAAGACTGATAAGAAAAAAGAACAACCGAAGTTATTAGTCGCAAGCAAAGATAAAAAGGTCGTAGAAGATGCAGCAGCGATTGCGCAAGCAATGTGTCGCGCTCGCGATTTAGTTCATACTCCTGCGAACATCAAGACTCCGGCCTGGATGGGTAAGCAGGCCGAAGCTTTTGCAAAAGGAACAACTCTGAAAGTTAAAGTACTTTCAGGAGTAGAGTTAAAAGAATTTGGTGGATTACGCGCAGTAGGTGGATCATCTCCAAAGCCTGGTCCTCGCATGATTGAAGTCTCTTACCAGCCACAATCAAAGAAGAAATCAGTTAACGCATTGCCTCATGTAGTTTTGGTAGGTAAGGGCATCACCTTTGACACCGGCGGCATTTCATTAAAACGCCCATACGACACCATGATGGCGATGAAGAGTGACATGGCAGGTGCTGCTGCAATTCTTGGAACGCTAACCGCTCTTGAGCATTTACAACCAAATGTTCGGGTTACTGCGTTAATGATGATGGCTGAAAACGCTATCTCTGGCACCGCGCAGCGTCCCAGTGATGTCATTAAACATTACGGTGGAACAACAGTAGAAGTAATTAATACTGATGCCGAAGGTCGTTTGATTTTGGCAGATGGTCTTGCATTTGCGGATTTGAATCTGGATCCTGATTACTTGGTAGATATTGCAACACTGACAGGTGCAGCTACCCTTGGCCTTGGCCGACAATATGCTGCGATGTACACCCGAGATAACACTCTTGCAGCGCAACTTTCAAAAGCCGGAGAAGCTTCTGGTGATCGTGTTTGGCATATGCCATTAGTTGATGACTATAAAGATTCGCTGCGCAGTGACATTGCTGATTTCAATCACAACGCAAGTAAGGGAAAGTATTCTGCAGGATCGGTTACGGCAGCGCTATTTCTCGAAAATTTTGTTGGCTCACGTCGTTGGGTTCATTTAGATATTGCTGGAACGGCTCGCAGCGAGGTTGATGCAGGAGAGAATTCAAAGGGAGGCACTGGTTTCGGTGTCCGCTTATTAACAGAGTGGATTACTTCCCTGTGATGAAGATTGATCCACATCAATTTGCTGAGGGATTTATTGCAGAAGATTTTTTCAAATCGCAGGCACGAGCCCGAGGCGTAGAGCTGGGAACTACTGATACCACCCCTGGGTCGGGTGCATTTTTACGATATTTAGCATTTACCCTGAAGGCACAATCTGTTGTTGAAGTTGGAACAGGTTCAGGCGTTGGTTCCTTGTGGCTGCTTGACGGAATGTTAGAAAGTGGAACCCTCACATCAATTGATGATGAAATGGAACATACTCAAATCGCCAAATTAGCATTCGCTGATGCTGATATCGCGCAGGGGCGTTTTCGCTTAATCACTAATTCTGTTGTCGAAGTGATTTCAAAGCTAACTGATCGCGCATACGATTTAGTTGTCTTGCGCCACAATCCAGAAGATCTTAGTTTTGTCATTAGCGAGGCTCACCGAATTTTGCGTAGCGGGGGAGCCTTAGTCATCGATAATTATTATGGTGGTGGAAAAGTCAGTGATGCTGCGCAGCGAGATCCAAAGACTGTGGCCTTGCGCGATGCTGGGAAAATTATCAAGAACGACTCAGAACATTGGGTTAGTTCCTTGATTCCAGCGGGAGATGGCCTACTCGTAGCTACAAAGGTGTAAAGATACGTCCATGATTTTTCCCAAAAACAAAGTTAAGCAGGAAGTTCCTGCGCCTTGGTGGCAACCGCCAACTGCACGCAAGAGTTCAAAAGGTAACGCGATACTTATCGCCGTCCTTGCCGGAAGTATCGGCGGTGCTTTAGGAGTTAATGCTTCTGGCGGGGGTTTATTCGACAGTGTTCAACTAGTCTCATCAACAAGCACAATTCAACGCGCTCCAGATTCAGTTGCCGGTATTGCTCAAAGAGTCTTACCTTCAGTTGTGTCAATTAGTACACGATCAATTGATGGGGCTGGTACTGGTTCAGGTTTTGTGATCGATAGCAATGGATACATTTTGACAAACAACCATGTCATTAGCGATGCAGCACAATCAGGTGGAAGCATTCAAGTTTCTTTGAGCGATGGAACTTTTTATGCAGCCAAGGTGATTGGCCGCGATGCATCATATGATTTAGCGGTTTTGAAAATTGGCGCTTCGGGACTCAAGGCCCTTCAATTTGGAGATAGCGATGCTGTGGCTGTTGGCGATTCAGTGATTGCGATTGGTTCGCCGTTGGGACTAAGCGGAACTGTCACCACCGGAATTATCAGTGCCAAGAATCGTGCCGTGACTGCGGGTGAATCAAATACTGAAAGTGCATTTATAAATGCACTTCAGACAGATGCAGCAATTAATCCAGGAAACTCTGGTGGCCCTCTTGTTGATGCGACTGGTGCAGTTATAGGTGTTAATTCAGCTATTGCCTCCCTTGGTACAACCTCACAAATTGGATCGATTGGTCTGGGCTTTGCAATTCCAATTAATCAAGCACGCAAGACGGCTGATCAATTGATCAAGAATGGAGTTGCTACCTACCCAGTTATCGGTGTTTCACTGAACATGAATTACACAGAAAATGGTGCGCAAGTTTCAACAAATGGGCGCGGTATCTTGCCAGGTGGTCCAGCGGCAAAGGTGGGCTTACGCGGTGGAGATGTCATCATCTCAATTGATGGGAAAGAGATCTACTCACCTGAAGAGCTCATCGTTTCTATTCGAGCAAAGAATGTTGGGGATCGTGTAACCCTTGATTTTCTGCGCGATGGCGTCAAGAAAACAGTCACTCTTACTCTGATCGCAGGAAAGAAATAAGTACCGTAGGCTAACGCTATGTTCTTTGATATCGGCGCCGGCGAGGTATTTGGCCTTGCAATTTTGGGCATGATGTTGGTTGGGCCCGAACGTTTGCCGAAATTAGCTGTTGAAGCGGCTCAGTGGGTTAAAAAACTTCGCGGCTTGGCATCAACTGCTACCGCCGAGCTTCGCGAGAACTTAGGACCTGGTTTTGAAGATTTACAACCAAAAGATTTAAACCCAAAAACTTTTATGAAAAAGCAGGTAGCAGATTTACTAGATGAAGGATCCCCTAAACCAAAGGCGAATCGCCCGAAGGCAATGATTGATCCAGATCTCTTATGAGTTTAATAGATCAGATTTCTGAAGCATTAGCAAAGGTTCAAGACCCCGAACTTCGTAAGCCAATTACCGAATTAGGAATGGTTGAAGAGTTACAGGAAAAAAATGGTGCTGTAGCCCTCACGGTTTTACTTACGATTTCAGCCTGTCCGATGCAAGATCGATTGCGTAATGATGTTACATCTGCAATTACGACGGTACCAGGTGTCACATCGGTTGATTTAACTTTTGGAGTAATGAATGAAGAGCAACGAAACAATGTAAAAAAGATTGTTCGGGGTGGCCGCGAGAAATTCATTCCATTCGCACAACCCGATTCGCTCACTCGTGTCATCGGAATCGCTTCCGGAAAAGGTGGAGTTGGTAAATCTTCGGTGACCGCCAACCTTGCAGTGGCTGCGGCAAAAAAGGGTTTGAATGTCGGAATTTTGGATGCTGATGTTTATGGTCACTCGATCCCACGTTTGATGGGTTTGATGGGGCAACGACCAACAGCAATTGACCAAATGTTTATTCCGCTTGAATCCTATGGAGTAAAAACGGTTTCTATGGAAATGTTTAAGCCTGAGCGTTCAGATCCGGTCGCATATCGAGGACCGCTGTTGCACCGTGTGTTGGAACAGCTGCTCTCTGATGCTTATTGGGGCGATCTTGATCTTTTATTGATCGATCTTCCACCCGGAACTGGCGACCTTGCGATTTCACTAGGTCAGTTAATTCCAAACTCTGAAATTGTGGTTGTGACCACCCCGCAAATTGCAGCAGCTGAAGTCGCCGAACGAGCTGGACGCATTGCTCACCAAATCCATCAGCATGTGATCGGTGTTATTGAAAACATGTCGCAGTTTCCTTGCCCAGCATGCGGTGAGCCAATGTCGTTATTTGGAGAAGGCGGGGGAGAAGAGACTTCTCGTCGCTTGTCCCAATTAGTCGGTAGCGATGTGCCATTGCTTGGAAAGATTCCATTTAGTCCGGCCTTGCGAACCGGTGGAGATGATGGTGCGCCCATAGTCGAAGCTGACCCAACATCAGTAGCTTCTATTGCGATTCTAGAAATAGCAGAAAAAATTGTAAAACGAAATAAATCTTTACTCGGAGTCCGATTGGGTATCTCGACGTAACTCTTTTGCAAGTTCATCTACTAAATCTGCAAGTTCACTGCGCATAAAGTCGCGAGTAGCGACCTCACCTAAAGAATTTCGTAGTGCAGCAAGTTCGCGCGTTAAATATTCAGTATCAGCAATCGATCTTTCGTTTTGTCCACGGTCTTCGTTGAGCTGGATACGATCACGGTCGGCTTGGCGATTTTGTGCAAGCAGGATCAGGGGTGCGGCATATGATGCCTGCAATGAAAGAATCAATGTTAAGAAAATAAATGGGTAATCATCAAAACGAAGATCAACTGGTGCCACAAAATTCCACAAAACCCAAAATAGAACAAAGAAAGTCATGTACACAAGGAAACGCGCAGTTCCCAAGAAACGTGCGAAACGTTCTGACAAGCGACCAAAAGCCTCTGGGTCGAAGTTAGGGCGTAGCGAACGTCGAGTCTCGCGAGGAGTGTCTAATCCATTAGTGCGTGCCATCTTTTGACCCCCTTACAGCGTTTCTGACTTAAAAGTTACTGGTGATTTTTCTCGGTGATCATGTCGCCAATTTTCAGGCAACAAGTGATCGAGCACGTCGTCAACTGTTACCGCCCCGAGTAAACGTTCATTGGCATCTACTACGGGTAGCGAGAGCATGTTATAGCTTGCTAAATATGAAGAAACCTCGTGCAAAGTGGCATCTGGATTTACACCCTTTGAATCATTATCAACAATCGAACCCAACAAAGTTGCAGGCGGCTCGCGCAGCAAGCGCTGGTAATGAACAACGCCAATAAAGCGGCCAGTTGGTGTTTCTACTGGCTGCCGGCAGATATAAATTTGCGAGGCAAGTGCAGGAGAAATTTCTTTTTGACGAACCGCAGCTAATGCATCGGCAACAGTTGAATCTGCGGTGAGCACAATTGGCTCAGTCGTCATCATTCCGCCAGCTGAGTAATCTTCATAGGTCATCAAACGCAAAACATCTTCAGCATCTTCAGGTTCCATTAAATCCAACAGTGCATTTGCTCGTTCTTCGCCTATTTCGCGCAATAAATCTGCAGCATCATCTGGATCCATTTCGCCCAAAACATCTGCGGCACGTTCACCTTCAAGCTCGGCCAAAAGTTCAACTCGATCCGTCTCATCCATTTCTTCGAGCACATCTGCAAGGCGCTCATCATCTAGCGCGATGGCAACTTCAATACGTCGCTTTGGAGCAAGATCTTGCAAAACTGCTGCGAGGTCGGCGGCACGCAAATTAGCAAGTGTGGACATCAAATTTGCAACACCTTGATTTTGTTCGGTGCTTGCAAAACCAGTTACTTCTTCCCAGGCAACTGTTGACGTTGCGCCCTTTCGTCGTAAGCCACGACCTCTACGCATGATGTGGACACGATTGATGAACCAGTCACCAGTTCGAGTTTCTTCCATTCCCATATCTTCAACAACTACGGCTTCGCCAGATTCAATCAATGTAATTGAGCGATCCAACATTTCACCAAGGACAAGCACTTCGCCGGGACGAGTTTCGAATCGGCGCATATTAAGTAACCCAGTAATAACAACTGCGCCACTTTCGATCGAAGTTACTCGAGTGATGGGCACAAAGACACGACGACGCAATGGAACTTCGACAACTAATCCCAGAATTCGCGGTGGTTGATTTGTAGAACGAAGGGTCGCGACAGCATCTCGCACCTTTCCTACAGGATCACCATTTGGGTCAAAGACCGCGGTACCTGCAAGACGGGCAAGAAATACTCGGTTTAAGAGATTGCCGCTCATGGGATAAGGGTACCTTTCTCTTATGAACGCAGGGGAACGCATTAACCAACATACAGCGATGCCTGCACCTCCAGATCTAGTTCGTTTAGGTTTAGGAATTATCGGAATCGGAACATCTGGGCCATTAATCGCAATGAGCACAATGCCTGTCCTGACCTTGATCTTCTGGAGAAATCTTGGCGGATCTTTAGCAACCTTGCCATTTGCACTTCGTCATCCACGTGACAGGACTGGCGTTAAGTGGGCGGTATTTGCAGGAGTTGTGTTAGCTCTTCACTTTATCGGATTCTTTCTTGCAATGAGAATGACAACAGTTGCAGCTGGAACTGCTTTAGTTGCTTTGCAACCAATATTTGCTGCTTTGTTTGTAAAGTTTTCAGGTGGTCATATTCCATCAAAGGCCTGGCTTGGAATGATCGTTAGTTTCGTTGGCGTGCTGCTTGTTGTTGGCGTGGACCTTCAAATTTCATTTAAGTCATTTCTAGGAGACCTAGCTGCTCTTGTTTCGGCAGCACTGGCAGCCGCCTATATGATTGCTGGCTCTAAAGCACAGAGAACTCTAGAAACAACTACCTACACGACTATTTGTTATTTCATTTGTTCAATGACAGCGCTGCCTATGGCGTTAATTGCCGGCAATGAAATATTTTCTTTTAGCGCCAAAGAGTGGTGGATTCTGCTGGGTCTAATTCTTGGAGCACAACTACTGGGACATTCAATGTTTAACTCTGCACTTAAGAGAGTTTCACCTGCAGTGGTTTCCTTAATTGTATTTTTTGAAGTTCCAGTTAGTGCTGTTCTTGCAGCATGGTGGTTGGATCAAAAACCTCCGATTGGAATTATTCCAGGTATTGCTCTAATTTTGATTGGATGCATTTTAGTCGTAACCAGAACGCGAGGCGTGAGCAATGATTGATTTACACACACATACGACATGTAGTGACGGCACCGATCGACCAAGAGAACTAGTTAACAAAGCCATTGTTCAAGGTCTTGAAGTATTAGGAATCTCAGATCACGACACAACATCAGGGTGGGAAGAAGCTACGCAAGCTCTGCGGGGAACGCTACAACTTGTGCTGGGTGCTGAAATTTCCTGCCTAACCACCGATGGAATAAGTGTTCACATGTTAGGAATGCTTTTTGATCCGAATCACATGGAAATGCAAACAATGTTAGAAGAGACTCGTGATGGTCGTTTACCCCGGATGCGAAAAATGATTGAAAAAATGCGAGCCGAAGGTATGGACATTTCAATAGAAGATGTTAAAAATGCAATGCCGGCTGGAGCGACAATGGGGCGCCCACATTTAGCCGATGCGCTAGTTGCCAAAAAAATCGTTAAATCTCGGGATGAAGCCTTTGTGGATTTATTGCACAACGATTCCCGTTTTTATGTTTCACATGCTGCGCCAACACCTGTTGAGGCTATTGCACTAATTCGACGAGCTGGTGGCGTCGCGGTTATTGCCCATCCATTTGCATCCCTGCGTGGACAAGTATTGAAAACTGAAGATTTTGCAGACTTAGTCGCGGCTGGTCTTAATGGGATAGAAGTAGATCACCGAGACCAAAACCCTGATGAGCGTGCGACATTGCGTTTAATTGCGCAGGAATTGGATCTCGTTGTTACTGGTAGCAGTGATTACCACGGTACTGGAAAGCTGAACTCATTAGCAGAAAACCACACCAGTAGGGAACAATGGCTAAAGTTAGAAGCGCAAGCAGATGCACGAAGGGTTGTTAACTCATGAAAGATATAAGTGCAGTAACTTTTGCGGTCCAATCTTTTGTCACACTCTTTGTGATTATGGATCCTCCTGGTGCAGCGCCAATTTTCTTGGGGTTAGTTGCTGATAAATCACCACGAGTTCGACGAATCCTGGCCATGCAAGCAGCAGCTGTTTCACTTCTTGTGATCTCGATTTTTGCACTTTTTGGTCGAGCGATTCTAAATTATCTAAATATTTCTATGGAAGCCCTGCAGGCAGCAGGAGCACTTTTGCTCTTGCTCGTCGCTTTAGAGCTTTTGACAGGTAATGCTAAAAAGCATGGCGATGATGGGGATGCAAATGTCGCACTGGTTCCACTGGGCACACCTCTTTTGGCCGGCCCTGGTGCAATTGTTGCAACGATGATTTTTGTTCAGCAAGCAAATACATCCAGCATGGCACTTGGCTTAGTGGCAGCGGTTATTGCAGTTCACGTAGCAATTGCGGCGGTCTTGATGGCGTCAACAACAATTTTAAAGGTCATCAAAGAAGCAGGTGTGACTCTGGTTGCTCGTATTGCCGGCTTATTGCTTGCAGCAATTGCAGTGCAAATGCTTGTTGATGCAATCCGCGTTTTTGTTTCGGCTTAACTCTCTTTAAACTTTTTTGTACGAGTTCGTGTGCGTTCGGTCCGAACAGGTGCAACCTCCTGCTTAGCACGTGGTGGACGAGATTCTTTAGCGTCAACTTTGGCGACAGGCTTTGCTTTAACTAAACGACCTGTAGAACCTGCTGGAATATTAAGAGTTTCATACAAATGTTCTGAGGATGAATATGTTTCTTCAGGTTCTGCAAGACCAAGTTCTAGAACCTGATTAATCATCTTCCAACGAGCGAGTTCATCCCAATCAACAAATGTGACGGCGATTCCGTGAGCACCCGCACGAGCAGTACGGCCAATGCGGTGAACATATGTTTTTTCATCTTCCGGACATTGGTAGTTAATAACATGGGTAATGCCATCAATATCAATACCGCGGGCTGCAACATCTGTTGCAACTAGCACATCTGATTTTCCTGCTTTGAAATCACTCAGAGCTTTTTCACGTGCGCTTTGACCCAAATCACCATGAATAGGTGCCGCTTTAAAGCCACGCTCCATTAGATCTTCAGCTGTCTTTTGCGCGGTGCGCTTTGTGCGACAAAAGACCATTGTTGGTCCGCGACCATCGGCTTGCAAGATACGAGCAAGCATTTCAATTTTGTCCATTGCGTGAGCGCGCAAAACATGTTGCTTAATGCGGGTAACTACTGCGCCTTCATCTTCGCTGTCCTGCGTACGAATGTGAATTGGTTGGTTCATGAAGCGGCGAGCTAGAGCAATGATGTCCCCAGGCATAGTTGCTGAAAACAACATAGTTTGCGTGCGGTTAGGGGTACTAGAAAGAATCTTTTCGACATCAGGCAAGAAGCCAAGATCCAACATTTCATCTGCTTCATCAAGAACTAAGCGTGAAACCTCTTTGAGTTTTAACTGACCTTGGCGAGATAAATCCAAAAGGCGACCTGGAGTACCCACAACTATTTCAACACCTGCGTGTAGTGCTTCAATTTGTGGCTCGAATGCGCGTCCACCGTAAACAGCCAGTGTGCGAATTCCACGGTTAGAAGCCAATTCTTCGATATCGCGCGTTACTTGAGTACACAATTCACGAGTTGGAACAACAATTAAAACTTGTGGCATACCTTTGTTTGCAAAATCTGCCCACTCAGCATCATTAGGTGCAATAACTCGTTCAATGACGGGGATACCAAATGCGAGAGTTTTACCGGTTCCAGTTTTTGCTTGTCCGATTACATCGCCGTCAGCGAGTGCAATTGGCAAAACCATTTCTTGAATAGCAAATGGTGCCAAAAAGCCATGTGCATGAAGTGCTTCAATTGTTTGGCTGCGCAGGGGCAGCT
>DAISII010000024.1:0-10183 GCA_036822115.1 Candidatus Planktophila sp. | reverse complement strand
ACGCACTATTATTAAGGCCATGACGGAGTACAAGATTTCATATGCTCCGCCCCAAGGAAATCCACTCGGGACCAACCTCGCTTTCAAGGTGGGAACCAAGGTAGTTATTCCGCTCCTTAACCTTGTAGGAAAAAAAGTATGGCGCGGTGGAGAAAATATCCCCAAGAGTGGCAAAGCAATCGTCGCCAGTAACCATGTTTCATACTTAGATGTTTTATTTCTTACACACTTTTTATATCGAAATGGGCGCGCTCCTCGCTATATTGGCAAGGAGGGAGTCTTTAAGGTTCCTATTGTTGGAAAAGTAGTTCTTGCTGCCGGCATGGTTCCAGTTGCTCGTGAAAGCAAAGATGCCTCTAAAGCTTTAGATCATGCGCTACGACTGTTGGAGTTGGGACATTGCGTAGGTGTCTACCCAGAAGGAACATTAACAAGAGACCCACATGGATGGCCGATGGTTGCAAAAACAGGTTTGGCACGGTTAGCAATAGCTACACGTACCCCAATCACTCCTATTGCCCAATGGGGTTCGCAGATTGTCATGCCGACCTATGAAAAGAAGATCAAATTTTTTCCGCGGACACCCATTAAAATTTTGGTTGGTAAGCCAATTGAATTATCGCAGTGGTACGGCAAAGAGAATGATCCAGATGCTTTACGTGAAGCTACCGCATTTGTAATGAGAGAGCTGACTAAACTTTTAGAGGAACTTCGTGGTGAAAAGCGACCTGTAGAAATTTTTGATCCGCACACATCTACTCTTCCACGTACCGGAAACTTTAAGAAAGGAAAGAAGAAATGAGCAAGGTGGTAGTTCTAGGTGCTGGCCAATGGGGAAGCACTTTGGCTCAGGTATTGTGCGATGCCGGCAACCATGTTTTATTGTGGGGACGTAATCAAGATGTAATTGATGAGATCAACAACTCACACACCAACACCAAGTATGTAGATGACAACTCACTCCCGGTTGGCTTAAGGGCAACGAGTGACATTAAAGAAGCATTTGATTATTCCAATATTTACGTCTTGGCGGTGCCAGCGCAGACGTTGCGCGAGAATCTGAAGAGCTGGAAGCCGTATGTCCAGCCAGGAGCGATCTATATCAGCTCGCTCAAAGGTATCGAAGTGAGCACGATGTCTCGCATGACTGAAATTATTCAGGAGGTTATGGAAACCGAAAACATTGCAATTATTACTGGCCCCAACCTTGCCTACGAGCTAATTCAGCGGCAGCCGGCAGGTGCGGTAGCTGCAGCGCACACAACTGTTTTGGCAGAAAAAGTTCAACAACTCTTTGCAACTCCTTACTATCGCGTGTACACATCTGTTGACGTTTTGGGATGCGAATTAGCTGGATCAATTAAAAGCGTGATTGCACTTGCAGTTGGAATTTCAATTGGTTTGGGTTTTGGTGAAAATACTCAGGCAATGTTGATTACTCGCGGGCTTAATGAAGTTGCACGGTTGTGCGCAGCTCATAATGCAGATCCACTAAGCGCGGCGGGTTTGGCTGGCATGGGGGATTTAGTTGCAAGCTGCGGCTCTGCATTGTCTAGAAATCGAACATTTGGAGAAGTGCTGGGTCGAAGTGGATCGATGGAAGTTGCTCGCACAGAAGTAGCAAAGACCGTTGAAGGCGTAGCTTCCTCTAGTGCGATTCTTGAGATTTCACACCGCGTTGGAGTGGAAGTGCCAGTAATCGAGGCTGTTGCAGATGTTGTTTCAGGAGTGATCACACCTACGCAAGCCCTAGATCGATTGATGGAGATAACAACCAAAGCTGAAAACTTTATTCGGTGAGTAAGCAAACAGTCGCGATAATTTGCGGCGGCCCCAGCAGCGAGCACGAGGTTTCGTGCGTTTCGGCAGGGGGTGTCCTGAAGGGCTTGGACACACAACGATTTAATCCTTTGTTAATCGGAATTACTAAATCAGGTACGTGGGTCGCACTCCCTATTGATTATCAGTTAGAGATCATTAATAAACAAATGCCAGTAATTGAAGATAACGGGCGACACATTGAATTGAGCGAGTCAGGATTATCACTTGACGGTCAGTTGTTAGATATTGATTGCGTGTTCCCTGTGTTGCACGGTGAATTTGGTGAAGACGGAAAGATTCAGCACTTACTTGATGAAGCTGAACTTGCCTATGTTGGCAGTGGCGTCAGCGCATCAGCGCAGGCGATGGATAAGGCGGTTGCAAAGCGACTTTTTGCATCCAGTGGCATGAAGGTTGTAGATGGGGTTGCAGTGAGCGCGCACGATTGGCACAGCGCTATTGATTCTTTGAGCTATCCAGTGTTCGTAAAACCTTCAAGTGGTGGTTCAAGTCGTGGAACTCATAAAGTTAAGAGTTCTGTCGAAATGAAGTCAGCGATTACTGACGCATTGCTCTATGACACTAAAGTCTTGATTGAAACAGCCATTGTTGGCCGCGAAATTGAATGCGCAGTTCTAGAGCGAGATGGCATGGTTGAAGCATCAATTGTTGGCGAGATTATTGTTGATCCAAAGTTTGAGTTTTATGATTACGAAGCCAAGTATTTAGATGATGCAACCACGGTAAGAATTCCTGCTGATATTCCAGAAATGGATGCAGATGAAATTAGGCGACTTGCCGTTGCAGCATTTCATGTGTTGGGATGTTCTGGTCTAGCCCGTTGTGACTTTTTCTACACGCATGATGGCGAAATCTTTATCAATGAGGTCAACACCATGCCTGGATTTACAGGTACTTCGGTCTACCCAAAATTGTGGCAAGCATCAGGGGTGAGCTACACAGAATTGATTTCAGCGCTTATAGATACTGCGCTGTCTTCTTAAGGTTTCGGCTTTAGCCTAGGTGCGTTACAGGACAGGTCAATGTGCGAGTAATACCAGGCACACCCTGAACCTTCGAAAGAACTAGTCGACCAAAATCTTCCATGCTTGATGCCTCTGCACGCATGATTACATCGTAAGGACCAGTGACACCTTCAGCCAGTGTTACGCCAGGGATCTTTGCAACTGCATCTGCAACTCCTGATGCCTTGCCAACTTCAGTTTGAATCAGAATGAAAGCTTGTACTGACATGTGAGGTCCTTTCTGGTTGAGGCTCAAACGCTACCGCAGAACTGCGCCAACTCTCTAGTCGATTAGGCTAGGCGGTATGAACTTCGATGAGGCGGGCGTAATTTCTGCTTTGGCGCGCATATTTGGCGCTACTCACCGCGGGGTCGAGATAGGAATTGGCGATGATGCCGCGGTTGTTGCGACAACTGAGCGAACTGTTATTACAACCGATATGGCAGTTGAGGGAACTCATTTTTCAACATCGTGGAGCAGTGCATTTGATATCGGTCGCAAGATAACCGCTGCAAACTTGGCAGATGTGTACGCCATGGGCGGTTCACCGAAATTTCTGGTAGCAGCGGTAACTCTCACCGGTAACGAAACTATGGAATGGATTGAAGAGGTAGCAGAAGGTATTGCACATGAGGCAAAAAGTTGTGGTGCTTTCGTTGTGGGTGGGGATTTGACTAAGGGGCCTTGCATAGTCATTTCGATGACAGCAATTGGAGAAGTTGATACTCCGATTACTCGATCTGGTGCCAAGGTTGGCGATTTAATTTATATATCTTCCCTGCCAGGATGGTCGGCGGCTGGGCTTTCATTAATTGAACAGGAACTAGATGATGATCTTGCTATTCATGCAGTTTCCGAATACAGCGCACCAACTGTTGATTATGTCGCCGCGATTCAGTATTCAAATGGCAAAGCACATTCAATGTGCGATGTTAGCGATGCGCTAATTATTCAAGCGGATCAAATAGCTGCGACATCTGGCGTTGCCTTGAAGTTTGATCAAAAATTAATAGCCAAGCACCCAGAATTTGCGACATTGAATGAGCTAGCCAATAATCACAATGCCGATGTGTGGCAATGGATATTTGCAGGCGGAGAAGATCATGTCTTTTTGGCAACCGGAATCGGATTGGATGGATTTTGTGTTGGGGAAGTAATTGCTGGCTCTGGAGTTCTAGGAGCTGAAATGAAAAAAGCGCCAGATACCTGGCGCCATTTCAATTAAAATTAAGTAAAACTAGCGAGTTACTTTTCCTGCCTTTAGGCATGAAGTACAAACGTTTTGACGCTTTGGTGTTCCAGCAACAAGTGTGCGAACTCGCTGGATGTTTGGATTCCAACGACGACGTGTCTTAACCTGTGAGTGAGAAACATTGTTTCCGAAGCTGGGCCCTTTGCCACAGATATCGCATGTTGATGCCACAGCGGTACTCCTTTTAACTTTTCTATTGATCTCGTTCCAATGGGAACAGCGCGTAAGGGTACCCCGTAGGCAGGGTTCAATGCCAATTCACGCTTGTTAACCAACATTTGGAGCCAGTTCGCGAGAGAATGCTCGTGTGGCACAACTAGAGAACAAGGTTTCGGCGGTCGTAGGTGACCGCACCGCCAAGGTTCTTGAAACCACATTTGGGATTAAGAGCATCGGCGATCTCATGCGCCATTACCCGCGTCGCTACATGGTGCGTGGGGAGCTCTCGGACATTTCTGCACTTGGCGAGGGCGACGAGACAACGATCTTGGCTCAGGTGTATTCGGCTTCAACTAGACCCATGCGTGGGCGTAAAGGCAGCATGCTCGAAGTTGTTGTCACAGATGGAACTGACAAGTTATCGCTAACATTTTTTAATCAAGCCTGGCGTGAAAAAGATTTGAAGGTAGGGCGCCAAGGTCTGTTCGCAGGCAAAGTTGGAGTCTTCAACAATAAGAAACAACTTGCCCATCCTGATTACGAAATGATTCCCGATGGTTCAGATGTAGATAGCGCCGTTGAAGGATTTGCAGGTAAATATCTTCCGGTTTATCCAGCGTCGGCGAAGTTGCCGTCATGGAAGATTTCGCAATGTGCGCAGTTGGCGATCGGATCACTCGAAGAAATTGAAGATTTCTTACCATCGTTCATTCGCGAGAAACATAACTATCCTTCCCTGCATCAAGCGCTAGTGCAGTTACATCAACCAGCAGATTTAGATCATGCCGAACTTTCACGTGAACGCTTAACCTTTGATGAAGCCTTCTTATTGCAATCTCTGTTGGTAATGCGCAGAATTGAATTAAAGAAGCTCAATTCAACTTCTAGAAAACGCATCAGTGGGGGATTACTTGATGCCTTCGATGCAACCTTGCCTTTTGAATTAACTGCTGGTCAGGTCGCAGTGTGCAAAGAGATCGAATCAGATCTTGCGCAACCTCACCCCATGCACCGCCTATTACAGGGAGAAGTTGGTTCAGGTAAAACAATTGTTGCACTTCGAGCCATGTTGGCTGTTATTGATAGTGGGGGACAAGCGGCACTACTTGCACCAACTGAAGTTTTAGCCGCTCAACATCTGCGAACTTTCCAAAAATTGTTGGGCGCACTTGGTCAGGGTGGGATGCTGGGGGGTTCTGATAAAGCTACGCAAATAACTTTGATTACTGGTTCGCAAAGCGTGGCATCTCGAAAAGAAGCATTGGCGATGGCTGCCAGCGGAAATGCTGGAATCGTTATCGGGACGCATGCATTGTTAGGTGAAAAAGTTGAGTTTAAGGATTTGGGATTAATTGTTGTCGATGAGCAACATCGATTTGGTGTTGAACAGCGAGATGCTTTGAAGGAAAAAGCTGTACTGCCACCCCACCTTCTTGTCATGACCGCGACACCTATTCCACGAACAGTTGCTATGACGGTCTTTGGCGATTTAGATGTTTCTACATTGCGCGAACTGCCACTAGGTCGTCAACCAATAACTACACATGTTGTACCTGTAAAAGAAAAACCAAGCTTTTTAGAGAGAGCTTGGCAAAGGATTAGGGAAGAGGTAGCGCAGGGTCATCAGGCGTACATAGTTGCGCCTCGTATTAGCGCGGACTCTGATGCAAATGCTGACATTGATTTCTTGTTTGGAGAAGAGTCAGCGGAAATCACATCAGTTGAGGTGTTAGCGCCAACTTTGCATGCAGGCCCATTACAAGGGCTCAAAATCGCTATTTTGCATGGCCGTTTATCGGCTGATGAAAAAGATGCAACGATGCAAGCTTTTACCAAGGGTGATATCGATGTTCTAGTTTCAACGACAGTCATCGAAGTAGGCGTGGACGTACCAAATGCAACAATCATGGTGATTATGGATGCCGATCGTTTTGGTGTTTCTCAGCTGCATCAACTTCGTGGTCGTGTAGGTCGTGGAACTTCACCTGGACTCTGTCTTTTAGTGACACAGTGCGAAGAAGAGACGCCAGCTCGCGAGAGATTAATTGCCGTGGCAGGGACATTAGATGGATTCGAATTATCCCGAATAGATCTTGAGCAACGCCGCGAAGGAGATGTTCTTGGAGCCAGTCAATCCGGAACGCAATCCCATTTGCGCCTGCTCCGAGTTTTGCGTGATGAAGCATTGATTGAGCGGGCTCGTGATGATGCAGAATCACTGATTGCAACTGATAATGATTTATCAGACTATCCTGCGCTTAAGGCAGAGTTAGCACAACTACAGCGCGATCAAGCCGTTGACTACTTGGATAAGGGTTAATCAATTGAGAATCATTGCAGGCGTTGCAAAAGGTCGCATACTTGGGGCGGTAGCAGGTGCAACTAGGCCAACTTCTGATCGCGCTCGTGAAGGTTTGTTTTCGTCATTGACATCTGAGTTTGGAACATTTGAAGGATTGCACGTTTTAGATCTATTTGGTGGCTCTGGTGCAATTGGCTTGGAATCGTTATCGCGAGGTGCAACATCTGTTCACATTGTTGAAAAAGATGATGAAGCACAAAAAACAATCGAAACTAATTTTGAAATAGTAAAGAAATCTAATCCAACTGGAAGTTTCCACTTATATGGAATGAGCGCAGAGCGCTTTTTAAAAGATGCACCTAAGGCTAAGTATCAACTTGTATACATCGACCCACCATATGATTTTTCAAATCAGGCTGTCGAAGATGTACTGAGCGCTCTACATGATTATGAATTTCTCAATAGCGATGCATTTGTTGCAGTAGAGCGCACTACACGTGGGGCGCAATTTATCTGGCCAGATGCATTTGTGCCTGCACGCGAGCGAAAATATGGGCAGGCGACCATTTATTACGCTAATTACCAGCCGTAAGAATGGATAACTGGGCTCAGTATTGCTAGCGTTTGGCACATGAAGCGCGCGGTATGTCCAGGGTCCTTTGATCCCATCACATATGGACACCTAGATATCATCGAGCGTGCCGCCCAGCAGTTTGATCACGTGGTTGTGGCTGTTCTAGAAAATCGCACCAAATCAAGTCTTTTTACAGTCGCCGAACGAATCGCCATGATTCAAGAAGTGACAACACAGTTTCCTAATGTCTCAGTTGATTCCTGGAGCGGCCTATTAGTTGATTACTGCAAAAGTAATTCAATTCAAGCAATAGTTAAGGGTTTAAGAGCGGTTACCGACTTTGACTACGAATTACAGATGGCTCAGGTCAATCTGCAGGGCTCAGGGGTTGAAACAATGTTTATGGCCACTTCGCCTACGCATTCATTCTTATCGTCATCTCTTGTAAAAGAGCTTGCTCATTACAACGGCGATGTTTCTACAATGGTTCCACCATCAGTTAATGAAGCACTTAAAGCACGAGTAGCGGGGAAATAAATAATGGATTCAGTAGAGAAGTTAACCGCAGCGATCACATTGGTTGAAGAGGCTCGGGGAGTTCCACTTTCTGCAAGTTGTGTTGTACACCGCGCCGAAATGCTGGAAATTCTAGATGATGCGCGTGAAGCCCTTCCAACAGATTTTGAATCCGCACGAAAGATAATTGAAACTCGGGATGCAATCATTGAAGAAGCTCGAGTCAGTGCCGAACAATTAATCACTATTGCTCGTGAAGATGTAGCACAAATGGTTGAGCAGACATCTATTGTTCAAATTGCACGTGATGAAGCACGCAAGATTTTAGATGATGCTCGTGAAACCGCTGAGCTAGAAAAGCAGGAGGTTGAGGAGTACATCGACGGCCGCCTTGCAACCCTTGAAGTCATACTTAACAAAACGATGGATGCAGTTTCTCGCGGACGTGATCGACTTGCTGGCGCAAATGACAAGGATGTCTTGTCGCAATTAGCTGACGAGTAAAGGCTAATGAGCAAAGCCCCAGATTCTTTCAAGCTCAATACCTACGAGTTACCTCGTCGTGCGGGTGAGATGAAGGAATATGAATTAGATATTGTCGTTAAGGAAAAGTTTGGCGTTGAATTAATTTCCGTTCCATCCGGTGAAGTTATTGAAGTTGATGCCCGCTTGGAATCTGTTACCGAAGGGGTATTGCTTAGCGCTGATGTCTATGCCGTGGCGCAAGGAGAATGCATTCGTTGCCTAGATCCCGTTGAGATTGTGATCGAGCGCAAAATTCAAGAGTTGTATAACTATGAGCCAACAAATGAACGTGGGAAGAAAAAGCGAAAGAGCTCGACTGAGGATTTAACGACTGAAGATCTAGATGAGGCAGATGAGTTCATGATGGAGGGGGATATTCTTGATTTAGAGACCCCCATTCGCGATGCGATTGTCCTGTCTTTGCCGAGCAATCCGCTATGCAGCCAGGATTGCCTCGGTCTATGCCCCGAATGTGGCGGCAAGTGGGCAGATCTGCCGGAAGACCACGCCCATGAAGTGATCGATGCCCGATGGGCCACCTTGGATGGCCTCAAACTAGGGGAGTTGTCCCTCGACGACCCCGATTTCAAGATTTAGCCCTTTTAAGGGATACTTACCCTCTGCAGCCCAGTGGCTGCTCATTGATTGAGATGAGGATCGAAAAGTGCCAGTACCAAAGCGAAAAATGTCGCGTTCAAAGACGCGCTCACGTCGTAGCCAGTGGAAAACTACTGCAGCCTCTCTATCAACATGCGGACAATGCCAGCAGCCTAAGTTGCAGCACACAGCATGCCCAACGTGCGGTACTTACAACCGTCGCCAGGTATTAGAGGTCTGATCTGAGTTCAATGCTCAGTGAGCAGCTGGGAGTAACACTCGATCCAGCTTTGCTCGAGTTGGCTTTTACCCATCGTTCATATGCGTATGAATCTGGAAGTAAAGAGACAAATGAGCGTCTTGAATTTCTTGGTGATTCTGTTCTCGGTTTAATTGTTACTGAAGAACTGTACAAACGTTATCCAGATTTTGATGAAAGTCGTCTATCTCCTTTGCGTTCTGGCGTTGTCAATATGCGCGCGCTCGCAGATATCGCACGCGGATTACAACTTGGTCAATACATCCGCCTTGGAAAAGGCGAAGAGGTAACTAACGGGCGCGACAAAAATTCTTTGTTGGCTGATGCGCTCGAAGCATTGATTGGCGCTATTTATGTGCAATTTGGTTTCGCCCAGTGCACTGAAATTGTTCGAAAGCTCATTACCCCAACTATGGATTCTGCTGTTGCGCGTGGTGCCGGTCTTGATGGAAAAACCGCGCTTCAAGAATTAGCAGCTGTACTGGGTAAAGGTGCACCAGAATATGTTGTTAGCGAAGACGGTCCAGACCACGATAAAAGTTTCACCGCTGTTGCAATGCTAAGCGGTCAAGTTATGAGTGAAGGAACTGGAAAGAGTAAACGTGAGGCTGAACAGGTAGCGGCGCGCGCAGCCTACGAAGCGCTAAAAACCGCCTTTCCACAAGCCTAATTTCACTAAAAACACGCTCCTGAGACGATAGGTTTACCGCGTGTATTTGAAGAGTATGACGCTCAAGGGCTTTAAGTCCTTTGCTTCTGCGACGACTCTTCGTCTCGAACCCGGCATCACCTGCGTGGTTGGCCCTAATGGTTCTGGTAAATCAAATGTTGTTGACGCCCTCACCTGGGTTATGGGTGAGCAGGGTGCGAAATCCCTTCGCGGCGGAAAGATGGAAGATGTGATTTTCGCTGGAACAAGTGGACGTGCTCCACTTGGTCGCGCTGAAGTTTCGCTAACGATTGATAATTCCGATGGCGCACTTCCGATTGATTACACCGAAGTAACTATTTCTAGAATTCTATTCCGAAATGGACAAAGTGAATATCAAATCAACGGTGAAGCATCTCGTTTATTAGATATTCAAGAGCTATTAAGCGATTCAGGTATTGGTCGCGAAATGCACGTGATCGTTGGCCAAGGTCAACTTGATG
>DAISII010000023.1:0-10313 GCA_036822115.1 Candidatus Planktophila sp. | reverse complement strand
TCCTGTGCACGTAGTCATCATGGGTTGCGGTCGAGTTGGTTCATCACTCGCCACCGAACTCGAAGCAGCCGGTCATACAGTCTCAGTCATCGACCAGGCTCGTGAGGCTTTTCGCAGATTAGGTCCTAACTTCAAAGGACGTACAGTCACGGGAGTTGGCTTTGACCGTGAAGTGTTATTAGAAGCAGGTATTCAAGATGCTGATGCCTTCGCAGCGGTTAGTAATGGAGATAATTCAAATATTCTTGCGGCGCGCGTTGCCCGCGAAACGTACGGTGTACAAAATGTGGTTGCGCGAATTTATGACCCAGGACGAGCTGAAATCTATCAGCGCCTAGGCATACCAACCGTTGCAACAGTTTTGTGGGCAACAGATCAAATACTTCGCCGTCTTGCTCCTGAAGGTTCTAGATCTGAATGGCGCGATGCAACCGGAATGGTTCAATTGTGCGAGATGCATCCACAAAGTGATTGGTATGGTCGTCCAATCCTTTTGATTGATGCCCTAACACCGGCGCGCGTTGCATTCATTACACGCCTAGGTGAAGGCCTTATCCCTAATGAGCACACTGTTTTGCAGCAAGGCGACCTAATTCATGTGATGGTTTCCGATACAGATGTAGTTCGAACAGAAGAAATTCTTGCAAGTAGCCCAGAAGGTGAACGTTAATGAGAATTGCAATTGCTGGAGCCGGAAATGTAGGACGAGCTATCGCTCGCGAACTTTTGGATAATGGACATCAGGTTTTGCTCATCGACAAAGATCCTAAGGCGTTGAAATTAGAAAGCGTCCCGGATGCTGAATGGTTGATGGCCGATGCATGTGAGATTACATCTCTTGATAACGCGCACCTGAATAACTGTCAGGTACTGGTAGCCGCAACCGGTGATGACAAAGCGAACCTTGTGACATCCCTGCTTGGTAAGACCGAATATGGCGTCCCACGTGTTGTCGCCAGAATTAATCATCCAAAGAATGAATGGCTCTTTGATTCATCATGGGGCGTCGATGTTGCCGTGTCTACTCCACGCATTATTTCTGCTCTTGTAGAAGAAGCAGTAAGTGTTGGTGATGTTGTTCGCTTGTTCTCATTTAGAAAAGGCCAAGCAAACTTGGTAGAACTTACATTGCCAGATGGTTCTGCGTGTATTGGGAAAACTGTAGAAGAGATTGAGCTTCCAGAAAATGCTGCTATTGCAGCGATCGTTCGTGATGGTCGAGTAATTACAGCTAAGCCACACGATGTTTTTGCTGCTGGTGATGAGCTGCTATTTGTTGCCTCAACTGATGCTGAAGCTCACATTAAAGCCTGCTTTATTTCTTAGTCAGTTACCTTTTGTGCAGGCGGTCCAGCCTTGATCACCAACCAAGTTGCATACGCCGTAATGAAAAATAGCGGATATCCCATTGCAAGATTTACGGTACCCAAAAGATTGACGTTTCCACTCTTGTAAATCGGATACTGAACTGCAATTCGCACAAAGAACATCGCAACCCAAAGCCAACTTGCTTTGATATACATCTTCTTGCGCGCAGGATTGTTACGCCAGGTCAGGTTCTCACCTAACAGTGGACCAAGCACAAGACCTAAAATCGGCCATCCGGCAAGGTTGGCAATCAAATACACACTTCCGTATCCCAAATTTGTCAGAAGTTTTGGAATGTAAAAATCTGTTGCGTTTCCACTGCGATTAGCAAAATAAGCACAAATCAAGACACCAATCACACCTGATACTGAATGCTGGATTGTGTCCTTGCGAGCTAATCGATAAATGGCAAGAACAAGCGAGAGTCCAAGCGCAGCCCAAATAGCGGTGTTTACCTCTTTCGTAATATTAAAAATAATTAAAAAAACAACAGCTGGCACACCTGAATCAATCAGGCCTTTTTTTCCGCCTAACGCATTTACAACTTTGTCACGGTCCTCATCGTGCTGACTCATCCTGTCGACCCGAATCCACCAACACCACGGCCAGAGCCCGGCAGATCTTTGACTTCAACAAATTCAGCGCGTTCTACTTTTTGGATAACTAATTGCGCTATTCGATCGCCTTTATGAAAAGTTATTGCATCCTTTGAGTCGTGGTTAATCATGATGCATTGCAGCTCTCCGCGATAGCCAGCATCTACAGTTCCGGGTGCATTAACCATTGTTACGCCATGTTTGATTGCTAAACCTGATCGCGGGTGAACCAACGCTACGTATCCATCAGGCAGTGCAATTGAAATTCCAGTAGGAACAAGTGCGCGCTCCCCTGGTTGTAATGTCACATCAACGCGAGTGGCAATATCTGCCCCAGCATCTCCACCTTTTGCATACGAAGGAAGTGGTACTGATGGATCTAAACGGGTAATTAGTACCTGAACTGTGCCCATGTTCATGGATTGATCTCGAAGGTTGGATCTACAAATGCCATAACTTCAGGAGTCTTGGCCAGGTGTTCTAAATACTCCTTGGGCGCGTTATTCATGAAGTGATCCATTGGAACAATTATATAAAGTGCTGCAGCCCGAACCGCAATCTCTCCACCTGGCGAATTAAGGCGACCAACTGCCGATGTGTAAACCTTTCGATTCACCTGTCCAGTAATTTCTGCAGTGATGTGCAGCGTGGTTCCCATAGGAACTGGCCTTATAAAATCTGTCTCCAAACGCCCGGTAACAGCCGGTGCCCGCAGCAACCACATCAATTTTCCGAGAGCTTCATCAAATGCCAAAGATAAAAGTCCACCATGAGCTAAGCCCGGTGCACCTTGATGGTTTTCATTGACAGTAAATTCAGCGGTGATGTCTAAGCCAGCTCCAGCATATGCAACAAGATGTAAACCTGTTGGATGTAATTCTCCACAACCAAAGCAATGTCCAAAGTGTGAAGGTATTTTAGATCCGGCAACTGGCGCCATTGGGTGACGCTCTGGAATAGGTGATCCTTCTGGAGCTGTTGTGCTTGGAATCCGAGCCATATGGCAAGGTTACCGCCTTCATATCCGATACGGTAACTCCCATGCATTACCGCGAAGTGATACGTGCACCACTGTGGCTTTTGCTGCTCATGTACTTCTTCATGCTCACATTGGTAATTTCAATCTGGGCAGCCCTCGGAAATAATGCAGCACTTGTCACCCTTGCTGCTGTTTCTGCAGCGGTACTCTGGATTTACAGTGCTACCGCTCTAATAATTGAAGTTGATGGCAAGGAACTTCGAGTCGGTAAAGCGCACATCGATCTAGATTTTATTGGTGAATGTGTCGATCTCGATAATAAGGCGATACGGCTAGTGAGAACGCGCGATGCAAACCCGAACGCATTTCTTGCAATACGATTTTGGGCACCAGCAGGGGTTCGTGTCGATATCAACGACACTAATGATTCAACGCCATATTGGTTGATAAGCAGTAATCACGGAGCTGAATTGATAAAAGCAATAAAAAGCTAATGCTTGTGAGTTAGTTGCACTCTTTACAAACAGCCTTAGCGCCTTCGCCTTTAGCAAGTTGAGTCATGTGGTGTACCAGGAAACATCGTGAGCAGGTGAACTCATCAACTTGCTTTGGAACAACACGAACAGCTAACTCTTCTCCTGATAAGTCCGCACCAGGTAATTCAAGATTTTCCGCAGCTTCTGCTTCATCGACATCGATCTGACCGGATTGAGCATCAACACGCTTGGCCTTGAGTTCTTCTAGAGACTCCTCATGAAGTTCCTCATCAGTTTTTCTGGGTGTGTCGTAATCTGTTGCCATTGCTCTCACCGCCATTCAATAATTGCTCTTAAGTGCTATCGGGCGCATCATGGCGCATTTAACTGTGTTCTGTTGGATTTAACCAGCGGCGTGTCGGTGTTATTGCCCACTTATGTGGGAATTCTCGATTCTTTGAGCCAATCCACCGTTAACACGGGCGTGAATCGAAGTTCCTTCGGGTAAATACTGTTCAGAAAAAATCTCTCCACTTTCATGAATGGCATGAACCAAATCTCCGCGATCATATGGAATTACCACATTGATCTCTATCGAAGGTCTGGGCAGAGAGCTTTCGATTGCATGCAATAGCCCTTCTATTCCAAACCCAGTACGTACTGAAAAGGCGTAACTATTGGGTTCCTTACGCAAGATTTCCATGATCACTTCAGGGTCAGCAACATCAACCTTGTTGATTGCGATAATTTCAGGAATATCCTTGCCGCCAATTTCATCGATTACTAATCTGACCGCTCGTATCTGTTCAAATGGGTCCGGATGTGATCCGTCCACTACGTGGACGATGAGGTCTGATTCAGAAACTTCTTCGAGAGTTGATTTAAATGCATCAATTAACTGGTGTGGTAAATGGCGAACAAATCCAACTGTGTCGCTTAATGTATACACACGTCCATCTGCCGTTTCAGATTTGCGAACCGTTGGATCTAGTGTTGCAAAGAGCGCATTTTCTACAAGAACGCCTGCATTAGTTAGTTTATTTAGTAAAGATGATTTGCCTGCATTGGTATAGCCAGCAATAGCAACAGATGGAATATTAAAACGGCGGCGTTCTTGACGTTTGGTATCTCTAGAAACTTTCATTTCGGCGATTTCACGACGAAGTTTTGCCATCTTGTCTCGGATTCGACGTCTATCTGTTTCAATCTTGGTTTCACCTGGTCCACGACCACCAATTCCGGCACCACCTGCTGCACGACCACCAACCTGTCGAGACAGTGAGTCTCCCCAACCACGAAGACGCGGCAATAAATATGCGATCTGCGCCAACTCAACCTGCGCCTTACCCTCTTTACTTTTTGCATGTTGGGCAAAAATGTCCAAAATTAAAGCGGTGCGATCTACAACTTTTACCTTTAACTTATCTTCTAGCTGTCGCAACTGTGAAGGAGATAGTTCTCCATCGCAAACAACTGTGTCGGCACCAGTTGACATGACGACCTGCTTTAGTTCAATGACCTTTCCTGAACCAATGTAAGTGGCCGGATCTGGTTTATCTCGGCGTTGAATCAAACCCTCTAAAACTTCAGACCCAGCAGTCTCTGCCAACGCTTTTAGCTCCGCTAATGAATTTTCTGCATCTTTGATTGTTCCCTCAGTCCACACGCCAACTAAGACAACTCGTTCGAGTTGTAGCTGGCGGTACTCAGCTTCTGAAATATCTTGCAGCTCAGTTGAAAAGCCTTTGACGCGGCGCAGCGCATGTCGCTCGGAAAGCTCTAGTGATTGATCGCTGTGATCATCCTCTTCGCTCGCATCATATTCGGCAGCAACTCGGGCGCTTTCGCGAAGCAATGACTCGAACTCGTCATCGAAATCCTTACTCAACCAAAAACCTCGAAATATCCACATCGCGGATTAGCACCGCAGGTCCTGTGAGCGTTGCATTGGAGTGACCATCAATCGAAACTTCTAGTCGTCCACCAGGTGGCGTAATAATCCATGTCGCTGGCAGCTTCGACTTGGTATGTAAGGTTGCAGCAAGTGCCACGGCGCAGGTACCAGTTCCGCATGATCGAGTTTCACCGGAGCCACGTTCAAATACCCGCATCGCAATTGCGTTTCCTTCAATGATCTTCGCAAATTCGACATTGACGCCCTCTGGATATGAATCTCGCGGGCGTACAACAGGGGCAACATCTAATGTACCAATGTCTGACATCTGATCGACAAAGACAACTGCGTGGGGATTGCCAACACTGATGTTGTAACCGTTCCAGATATGCCCATTACTTGCTGCAGTTATTTCTTCGTCTTCATCCGTGACCTGACCCATATTCACTGAAATATCATCTACTAGCGGCACACGGAGATGCTTAATCCCGTCTCGAGTATTAATAGCAAAAATACCTTCAGGCTGATGCCCTCGTTCCACTAAGTATCTAGCCATCACGCGAATTCCATTGCCGCACATTTCAGCTAAGGATCCATCCGCGTTGCGGTAATCCATGAACCATTTTTCATCACGCTTGATAATGCGAATTAATCCATCAGCACCAACACCAGTTTCACGATTACAAATCGCTGCGGTTTGAGCAGTCGTTATCGAATGCTCATCCTTTGGATCAAAAATGAGGACAAAATCATTTTCGGTACCGTGGCCATATGTTGCGATCATTATCGTTAGTTTATCGATTCAAGTATGCGCTGGAGTGCGTTTTGTGTTGGTGAAATCCAAGTAATGCGCTCATCTCGCGAGAACCAAGTCTCTTGTCGACGTGCATATTGTCTGGTTGCCCGCTTAGTCTCTTCCTTCGCTTCTTCTTCAGTGACCTTTCCTTCAATCTGAGCAATCACTTGGGCGTAACCTAATGCGCGTTGGGCAGTTGCTCCCTGTGTTATTCCGGCAACTAACAACTTCTCTGCCTCTGCTACCAATCCTTGTTCCCACATACGCTCTACTCGGTTTGAGATTCGTTCTGAAAGTGCATCCCGGTCCATTACTAAACCAAACTGTTGTGCATGCGGATATCTGGAACTCTCTTCCCTGGGCAGATTTGCAGTGAAGGGTTTGCCTGTAATTTTGATTACCTCTAGAGCACGAATTACGCGACGGGAATTTGCCTTATCAATCGCTAGCGCTGCAGCTGGATCTAACTTCTCTAGTCGTTCAAAAAGTGGGCCTATCCCCTTGGTTGCAAACTCCAACTCTAGCTCTGCTCTGACTACTGGATCTGTGTCCGGAAAATTCAGCTCATCTAAAATTGCCTTTATGTATAACCCTGTCCCACCCACGACAATGACATTTTTGCCACGCCCATGAATCTCTGCAATAGCAGCACGTGCATGTTCTTGATACCACGCCACATTTGCATCGTTGGTGACATCCAGCAAGTCCATCAAATGATGCGGAATACCTTTGCGCTCTTCAACTGTGATTTTGGCAGTTCCGATATCCATGCCCTTGTACAACTGCATCGAATCAGCATTAATAATTTCTGCGTCAATCTCTTGAGCAAGGGTCACTGCTAGATCGCTTTTACCTGTGGCAGTTGCACCACAAATGACAATCAATTTCATCGTTTAACCGTTGGAATTCCAAGCATCGTTGCAGCAGGCCCAGATTGTGCGATTCGAGCAGCGTGAGCTTCTGCTCCGCGAGTCTGACGGATAGAGATTGGGTTACCAATTAGATAATGCGCAGATGCATCTGTAATTGTGACAGTTACTTCATCACCAGGGCGTGCAACAAATGTATTATCAAAATGCACCAAGCGGAAATCTTCACTACGCCCAGTTAATCGTGATTGCGCCTCGTCGCGACGGCCCTCGTAATCCCCCACTAAAATTTTATGGTTTGTTCCGATTGCTTCTTTATTAACCGACAATGAAATAGCTTGCTGATGGTTATGCAATCTGGTGTAGCGATCTGCAACTACATCCTGCGTTATTTGATCAGGCATAGTTGCAGCTGGTGTACCTGGGCGGATGGAGTATTGATATGTGTAGGCGGCTGTAAAGCGTGCTGTTGTACAAACATCGAGCGTTGCTTGGAAATCTTCTTCTGTCTCGCCCGGGAATCCAACGATAATGTCGGTTGTTATGGCTGCATGTGGCATCGCTGAGCGCACTCGATCTAGAATTCCTAAATATCGATCTGATCGATATGAGCGGCGCATCTGTTGCAACACTCGATCCGATCCTGATTGCAATGGCATGTGTAGATGAGGCATGACATTTGGCGTCTGGGCCATTGCTTCTATTACATCATCAGTGAAATCGCGCGGATGAGGAGACATGAAGCGAACTCGTTCCAACCCATCTATCTGACCACATTCGCGCAATAGATTGGCAAAGGCCTGCCGATCTCCGAAATCAACACCATAGGCATTCACATTTTGGCCAAGCAAGGTAATTTCAATAACTCCCTGATCAACAAGGGTCTTAACTTCAGTCAAGATGTCTGCTGCGGTGCGATCCTTTTCGATTCCACGAAGCGTGGGAACAATGCAAAAGGTGCAGGTGTTATTACACCCTACTGACACCGATACCCACGATGAAAATGCAGAAAGACGACGAGCCGGCAAAGTTGATGGGAAATGCTCGAGAGCTTCCAGAATCTCAATTTGAGATTCCTCTTCGATGCGTGCACGCTCTAGTAATACTGGCAGTGAACCCACATTGTGCGTTCCAAAAACGACATCAACGTACGGAGCTTTCTTGATGATCGTCGCCTGATCTTTTTGTGCAAGACAGCCACCCACGGCAATCTGCATGTTGGGATTCAATTTCTTTATCGGAGCTAGGAAACTAAGATTTCCATACAGTTTGTTGTCGGCATTTTCTCGCACAGCACAAGTATTGAAAACTACGATGTCAGCTTGTTCACCAACTGCTACCGGAATATAGCCAGCCTCATCCAACAATCCTGCGATTCTTTCGGAGTCATGGACATTCATCTGACAGCCGTAGGTTTCGACTGTGTATGTACGGGTCATAGAGAGGAAATTGAATACTCTAAAGTCGAACGGTCTACCACGAGCATGTGATGGTTATCTAGGTGCTGCCAATCTGAGTTACCCCAACCAGTCGAAGCAATAACTACATCATTGCCTTCCTTTTTGAATCTAAGTTCGTAATGATCCTCTGAACTCCATTCTGTCTTCACATCTGGATTGAATTCACAGACCGCAATAAGCGTCTTTGGAGTTTGAACCATGATATTAAGTGAGGAGTAATCGGCGATACCACGAATCAAATTGACAGTCTTACGAACACCTTCGACCAAACCAAGTTGATCCACCATTGAAATTAGTGCATAAAAGTAACGCTCACTATCGGTTGTCCCTTGAATCAAGCCTTTGTATTCATCGGAAATGAATTGCTCTGCAGTATCCCCTGGGCGGATTGTTCCATTGTGCATGAAAGTGATTGTGCCGTGCGTAAACGGATGGTTGTTGTTGATGTCAACGCTGATCCCCTTGGAAGCTTGTCGCAAATGTAGCAAGGCCCCATGTGTTTCTAAATTCTTACCCGTTTGGGTTAAAAGATCGCTTTCCTTGGCAGGCTTTAGGTCTTTAATAACTTCACCTTCGTGGCCGATACCCCAACCATCTTTATGCTCTGCTGACATGGCGACAAATTTGTCGAACTCGTTTCCTACAAGATCGTAGAAACTCTTACGCTCAGAAGAAGTAAACCCTAGAAGTCTGCACATAGTCGTAACTCTACTTGAAGACTAGAGATTCTTCTTGGCACGCTCTTGTGCTTGCGCCGCACGCCATTTAACAATCTCACCATGATTACCGCTGAGCAAAATTGCTGGAACTTCAAGATCACGCCACACAGAGGGCTTAGTGAAGTTTGGATACTCCAAGTACCCCTCTTCATTGTGTGACTCTTCAGCCAATGACTCTGGGTTTCCTAAAACTCCCGGAATCAATCGAGTGATTGCCTCGATCATCACAAGGGATGCAACTTCTCCGCCACCTAAAACATAATCACCTATTGATACCTCATGCACACGGTAATTCTTTGAGGCATAGTGTTCGCGAACTCGATCATCGATACCTTCATAACGACCACACGCAAAGACTAAATGCTTAGACTGCGAAAACTTTGCTGCCATTGTCTGATCAAAACGCTTGCCTGCTGGTGTCAAAATAATTAAATCTGTTTCTGGTGTCATTAATGGATCTAAAGCACTGCCCCAGATTTCTGGCAACATAACCATTCCTGCTCCACCACCATAAGGAGTGTCATCAACGGTGTTGTGATTATCCGTTGAAAATGAACGTAGGTCATGAATTGCGACTTCAATGAGACCTTGTTCTTGTGCTTTACCTAATAAAGAAAGCTGTAGTGGTGCAAAGTAGTCAGGGAAAATTGTTACCGCATCAATCTTCATGAGATCTCCCCCGAAATTGTTGGCGGAATAACCACCACTTTCTTGTTTTCGATATCCACTGTTGGAACCAATTGATGGACAAAGGGAATTAACTGCTCACCTTGCGCCGTTTTGATCGCCAATAAATCTTGTCCTGGCAGATTGATAACATCGGTTACCTCACCAAAAGCTTCGCCAGATTCAAGTACAGCAGCACAACCAATCAGCTGCATTACGTGATACTCATCTTCATCATCATTTGATTCGTTAATATCTACATCGGCATACAGCAATGTATTGCGAAGTTTTTCGACGCTATTGCGATCAGTAATTCCCTCGAAGCCCAACAATAAAATGCCGTTATGAACACGTCCTGAAATGACTTTTAATTCACCATTTGAATCTGTTTGAACTGTGGCACCAATGGCAAAGCGACGATCAGGTTCATCTGTACGAACCTCTATCGTCGCTTCACCAAGAATTCCGTGAGCGCGACCAATTCGCCCCA
>DAISII010000022.1:0-10520 GCA_036822115.1 Candidatus Planktophila sp. | reverse complement strand
TTCGTAATGCATTTCGCCCTCAAACAATTATTGAATTAATCGAAGCATTTGATTTGGCCCGAGACAATGAAGAAGTTGGCGTAATTATCTTTACTGGTGAAGGTACCGAAGCATTTTGTTCTGGAGGAGACATCAGCGTTCGCGGTGATGATGGGTACCTTGGTGATGACAAGTTAGCTAAAAAGGGAATTGGTCGCCTTAATGTTTTAGATCTTCAAGTACAAATCCGTCGCACACCAAAACCAATTGTTGCGATGGTTGCTGGTTGGGCAATCGGCGGTGGACATGTTCTACATGTTGTTTGCGATCTAACAATTGCTGCTGACAATGCAAAGTTTGGTCAGACTGGGCCAATGGTGGGTTCTTTTGATGGCGGATACGGTGCTGGATTATTAGCTGCACATGTTGGTCAAAAGAAGGCTCGTGAGATTTGGTTTATGACCCGCGAATACGATGCACAAGAAGCGCTGAATATGGGACTTGTAAACACTGTTGTTCCGATCTCAGAATTAGAAGCAGAAACAGTTTCATGGTGCCGCGAAATGTTGCGCAATTCTCCGATGGCGCTGCGCTTACTAAAGGCAAGCTTGAATGCAGCCACTGATGGTCTTGCTGGTGTTCAACAACTTGCTGGAGATGCCACCTTGTTGTTTTACATGACTGAAGAAGGGCAAGAAGGTCGCGATGCCTATAAGGAAAAACGCGCTCCTGACTTTGGAAAGTTTCCAAAGCGCCCGTAATCCATGGATCAATTGCTGCTAGAGACATTGCGTGTAGTTGCGCTGCCAACGACAACTAATTTTCGTGGTGTTACCGTTCGTGAAGTCGCTTTAATTCAGGGCGAATATGGCTGGGGCGAGTTCTCGCCATTTCTTGAGTATGACGATGCTGAATCAGCACCGTGGTTAGCGTGTGCAATCGAAGCGGCAACTACGCCAAAACCAAAGCTATATCGCACTCAGGTAGCAGTCAACGGAACTATCCCAGCCCTTAATGATCAGGTTGAGTTAGAAAATATTGTTGCTTCGTATCCGGGTGTGACCACATTTAAAGTGAAGGTTGGAGCAAACCTTTCCGAAGATCTCGCACGTATAAACACAATTAGGTCGCTACGTCCTAATGCCAAAATTCGTATCGATGCCAATGGTTCCTGGAAAGTCGATCAGGCGGTTTCATTCCTGGGATCGGTTGGGGACATTGAATATGTTGAACAACCATGTGCCACCATCGATGAGCTACGTGAACTAAAAAAGCGAATCGACGTCAAGATAGTTGGTGACGAAGTGCTGCGTAAAGCTAAGAACCCATTTGCAATTGATTTGTCAGATGCAGTTGATTATTTGATGTTAAAGGTTCAGCCGCTCGGTGGAATTAAACAAGCTCATCAACTGGCGGAACATCACAAATTGCCCGTTGTGGTTTCAAGTGCCTTAGAAAGTGCCGTTGGAATTAATTATGGACTTACTTTGGCAGCATCTTTTACAGAGATGAGCTTTGATTGTGGTCTTGCCACAGGCTCGCTACTAGCAAAGAATGTTGCTGAATTGCCCATAGTTGATGGAAAGATCGCAATTAGTGATGTGATTCCTAACCTTGATGGCTTAGATGTCAGTGCGGATCGATACGAATGGTGGAAGAATCGCATCATGAGGACTGCCGAGCTATTGAAGTGAACAACTCAACCTCGCTGGCGCGCGTAATCGTTCGTCAAATAATTGAAGCAGGGATTACAGATGTTGTTATTTCACCGGGATCTCGCAATGCACCGTTGTCCTTGGCCTTTTTTGAAGCATCACAAGAGAAATTAATAACAATTCATGTGCGCATTGATGAGCGAACAGCAGCCTTTTTCGCTCTAGGGATTATTAAGTCAACGGGCCGGCCAGTACCAGTTGTATGTACAAGCGGAACAGCGGTTGCTAATTACCACCCAGCAGTACTTGAAGCCAGCCACACAAACGCTCCGCTGATGGTTTTAACAGCAGATCGCCCAGCCATGTTGCGCAAAACCGGTGCAAATCAAACAACAGAACAAGCTCGTATTTTTGGCAAAGCTGTTCGCTACTTTGCAGATATTGATGGGCCTGTTTACCCAATGGAACTGCCACTAGATAGTTTGCGTACTGGACCGATTCATTTGAACCTGCAGTTTGATGAACCTTTATTGTCAGATGATTCTTCAGATTGGCTTTCTCAAATCAATGTGTCACCAAAAGAGTTTGTTGCACGTAATAAGCCGGGGACATTGCGATTGGTCGGTGCGCGAGGAGTTGTTGCAATTGGGCATGATCGTGGTGGTTTATCGGTTGCTGAAATCACGCAGTTCACAAAGGTATTGGGCTGGCCAGTAATTGCTGAAGATCCGCTTTCTTTTCCTGACGCAATTGCACATGCATCTATCTTTTTAGCATCTCCTGAAATAAGAAGCACATTAATTCCGCAATCTGTTCTTGTCATCGGTCGCACAACTTTGTCACGATCAATAAATGCGTTTATCAAGTCCAGTCCAATTACATACGTTGTAGACCAACGTCTTGCAACTGTGGATTCTGATCGCCAAGCAGATCGCAAATTTACAGAATTACCGGATCTTCAAGGTGTTATCCAATCTGATGAATGGCTAGCAAAGTGGAACAAGGTTTCAGAGCGCGCACAAAAGCTGATCGACTCATTAGAAGGATGGAATGAAGCGGTCATCGCACGAACAATTGCTGCATCAATCCCTAACGACACAGCGTTGTTTGTTTCTTCATCACGGCCGATACGAGATCTTGAAGGATTTGCCCACCCACGCGCCGGGGTACACACATACGCTAATCGTGGTTTAGCTGGTATCGATGGAAACATCTCAACTGCGCTAGGTGTTGCCTATGGCCATAAGAGCACAATTGCATTGCTGGGCGACCTTTCTTTCTTGCATGATGTAACTGGACTGATCAACAAAGAGGAGATTAATTGCCGTTTTATTATCATTAATAATGACGGCGGCGGAATTTTTTCAACCCTCCCACAACGAGGCGTGAATGGCTTTGAAACAGTATTTGGAACACCTCATGGGTTAAATCCAGCTGCAATTGCTCAAGCGATGGGGGTTAGTGCCAAGCAAATCACAACTCTTAAAGAGCTAGAGTCAGAAATCAAAGCACCAATATCTGGCGTTAGCGTTGTTGTGTGCGATGTACCTGATCGTGAATCAAATGCAGATAATCTAAAGAAGATTGTGGAGTCGCTTTCCTCTATTTAAGAGCGCTGCGCATAGGTGAAAACTTTGCATAAGTTTCAGCTAATTCAATATCAGGATCTGAGCCATCAACAATTCCGCATCCTGCAAAGATTCGAATAGTGTCACCATTTATTTGACCACACCGAAGTGCAATTCCAAGTTCTCCATCACCTGCTGCATCGATCCAACCGACAGGGCCGGCATAACGACCACGCGACATTCCTTCAATTTCAGAGATCAAAGCTGCAGCTATTGGTCGAGGAGTTCCGCAGACCGCAGCGGTTGGATGTAATTGTTCCAGAATTGTAAATGCATCTGTGTGTGCAAGTGTTTCAACTAATGCACCTGTCACATCAGTTGCAAGGTGCATAACGTTTGCAAGGTGTAAAACAAATGGGGATTCCGGAACATTTGTTGAAGAACAAAATGGTTCTATTGCATCTGCTACAGAACGCACCGCATATTCATGTTCTGCTAAATCTTTTGAGGAACGGGCAAGAGATGCCGCTAATGCTAAATCTTTTGCGTCATCACCTGTCTTACTAATTGTCCCGGCTAAAACTCGTGAAGTAATCATTCCGCGTGATAGGCGAAGCAATAGTTCGGGAGTTGCACCAACTAAACCTGAAATCGCGTACTTCCAGGTTGATGGATATTCCGCTGCTAGCTTGTTCAATATTGCCCGCGGATCAATGCTTTTATTGGACTTAATTGTGATATCTCTGGCCAAAACAACCTTGTCTAAATCTCCAGATTGAATTCGTGAAACTGCAGTTGCAACACGATTTTTCCAATCAATATCGGACTGTGTATTTTCATCCCAGCTCATATCTGCGCTAGAAATAAGATCAGGAGCGGTTTTCAGAACTGGTTGTGGATCTGAACCAATCCATGTAATCCAAGATTTTTCACCCTTAGAGCCAACTACAACCTGTGGAATAACAAGGACTGACACATCATCCGGTGAGAAAGAAAAGGATGTAAATAATATTGGGCCAGTTCCGCTGCCATGAACAGTGTTAGTTACCGCTAACTTTTCTAGCTGCTTCTGCCACCAGTGGCGTGCATCCGCAAATCTATGAGGACCACTAACCGTTGTAGTCGCGTAAGTGCCCCAACCAACTAAACCATCACCACTTCGAACCCAGGCAAGTGGATTTGAATCCGGAAGTAAATCCAGCAAAGGCAAATGCTCGCCCAGGCGAGTAGTTGTTATGGGAACGAGTTGGGACATAGTTATGAATTTTTGCGGTTAACCACGCGCCAAACAACAGGCAATGATGTTCCGGCAATTGCAATCTTTAATACTTCACCAACGATAAAAGGAGTAAGTCCTGCCTTAATCGTCCACTCCCAACTTTGCCCGGTGTATTGGTTCAACCACACAAGACCAAATGAAAAAGTAGTAATGGTTCCGATCAGCATTGATGGAAGCGCCGTTAAGAAGTTTTGATCTAAGCGAAAACGTGCTAATTGACCCAATACAAATGTTGCAACCAACATTCCAATTAAGTAACCACCAGTTGCGCCAACAATGCGATCCAAACCATGGCCACTATTTGCAAATACTGGTGCACCCGCAATTCCAGCCAGCATATAAATGGCAAAAGTTGTAAAACCCAAGGTTGACCCGTACGCAGTTCCAAGAATTAAGACACCTAAAGTTTGACCTGTAACTGGAACAGGGGATCCCGGAACCGGAACAGCAATTTGTGCCAACACTGCTAAGCCAAGAACACCACTGACAACTAGAACAGCGTTTGAAAGAGCTGTAGAGCGCGGGATCAGTGAGGAGCGAAGCGAGGTAGCAGATAACGACATGGGGAACCTTTCGATGTACCTAAGTTGTGGATGAGCCTACTTCAAGGGAGAATATGAGTATGTCCCGCGCTAATTTGAACAAGGATCCCGACGAGGTCGCGGCTATGTTTGATGGGGTCGCCAAGCGTTATGACCTGGTCAATGATCTATTGAGTCTGGGCCGCACCAAGGCCTGGCGCAAAGCGGCGACTCGGATCATCGCCCCACAGCCCGGAATCGTGATTTTGGATCTGGCGGCAGGACCTGGATCTTCATCTGAACCCCTCTTTAAGGCAGGCGCAACGGTTTTCGCCACTGATTTCAGCGAGGGAATGCTGGCCCAGGGTCGAAAAGCCCGCCCGTATCTGAACTTTTCAAAGGCCGATGCCCTGAATCTGCCTTTTGAGGCCGATACCTTTGATGTGGTCACCATTTCTTATGGGCTACGAAACACCGCTGATTTCGATAAGGCGCTAATGGAGGCCTTACGGGTCACCAAACCGGGTGGACGAATGGTGGTTGTTGAATTCAGCCACCCAACCTGGCGCCCGTTCCGGACGATGTACACCGAATATCTGATGCGACTACTGCCAGCTATCGCTAAGAAAACCGCATCTAACCCAGATGCCTATGTCTACTTGGCCGAATCGATCAGGGCTTGGCCAGATCAAGCAGGACTAGCAGCGCGGATGGAAAAGGCTGGCTGGCGCGATGTCAGCTGGAAGAATTTAACTTTTGGGGTTGTTGCAGTTCACAGCGGGAAAAAGGGCTAGCGGTCACTGGCATAGGCCAATCGACCTTAGGATTTCGACCGTGACCTCCAATCCATACGTCCCGATTTTGGTGATTGGCGCCATTGGCTTTGGCTTCGCGCTCTTTTCCGTAATCGCAGGTGCGCTCGCAGGCCCAGCCAGATACAACCGAGCAAAGCTGGATGCCTACGAATGTGGAATCGAACCATCACCTCAAGCAGCTGAAGGTGGACGTTTTCCAGTTAAATACTTCTTAACTGCGATGCTTTTCATCATTTTTGATATCGAAATCGTTTTTCTTTACCCATGGGCAGTTTCATTTGATGCTCTTGGTTTGTTTGGTTTAGTTGAAATGGCAATTTTTATCGGAACAGTTTTTGTTGCATATGCATATGTGTGGCGCCGCGGCGGATTGGAATGGGACTAAACAATGGGTCTTGAAGAGAAAATCCCAAGTGGTTTCTTATTAACTACAGTTGAAAAACTTGCGGGCTACATGCGCAAAAACTCTTTGTGGCCGGCAACATTTGGCCTTGCATGTTGTGCAATCGAAATGATGGCTGTTGGTTCTGCGGCAAAGTATGACATTGCTCGTTTTGGCGGAGAAGTTTTCCGCGCATCCCCACGTCAAGCAGATTTAATGATCGTTGCAGGTCGCGTATCTAACAAGATGGCACCAGTGCTTCGTCAGATTTATGATCAAATGTCAGCCCCAAAGTGGGTTCTTGCAATGGGTGCATGTGCATCATCAGGTGGAATGTTTAACAACTACGCAATTGTTCAAGGCGTAGATCACATTGTTCCAGTTGATATTTACCTACCTGGTTGCCCCCCACGTCCAGAAATGTTGCTGGATGCAATTTTGAAATTACACGAACAAATTAATGAGACAAAGCTTGGTGCAAACCGCGCTCAGATCATTAAGGAAGTTGAACTTGCAGCAATGAACGCAAAGCCAACTCACGAGATGAAGGGCTTGCTTGCGTAATGACTGACGGAATGTTTGGCGCAAAAGGCACTGGGGATACATCTGGCTATGGCGGATTAGTTCGTAAAGCCATTACTGCAGGCTCTTCTGAGCGCCCTTACGGCGGTTATTTTGACGATGTTGCCGACGATCTAGAGCGTGCTTATCCTGATTTTTCTGAAGCAATCGAGCGCGTAGTTGTTGATCGCGGTGAAATTACATTGCATGTAAAGCGTGAAAAATTAGTTGAAGTTGCATTGATCTTGCGTGACACATTGAAGTTTGAAATGTGCATGGGCGTGAATGGTGTGCATTACCCAGAACAAACTGGCCGCGAATTACATGCCGTGTATCCATTGTTGTCCATGACAAAAAATCAACGTATCCGTTTAGAGGTTTCAGTTGCAGATGCTGACGCACATATTCCATCTTTGGTCGAAGTTTGGGCCGGCAATAACTGGCACGAGCGCGAAACTTTTGACATGTTCGGAATTATTTTTGATGGCCACCCAGGCTTAACTCGAATCTTGATGCCAGATGACTGGGAAGGTCACCCACAACGTAAAGATTACGCACTCGGTGGAATTGCAGTTGAGTACAAGGGTGCAACAACACCGCCTCCTAGTGAAAGAAGGAGCTACAAGTGACAACTTTTGATCCATACGCGCCTTCACGAGATACAACTGAAGGAAAAGTTTTCTCTGTTACGGGCGGAGACTGGGATGCATTAGTTCAAGATATTGGTGCCACAAAAGAAGAACGCGTTGTTGTCAACATGGGACCTCAGCACCCTTCAACACACGGTGTGCTTCGTTTGGTACTAGAACTTGAAGGCGAAACTGTTACAGAAGCACGCTGCGGAATTGGATATCTGCACACAGGTATTGAAAAGAATATGGAGTACCGCAACTGGACGCAGGGAACAACATTTGTAACTCGCATGGATTATTTAGGACCACTTCACAACGAGACTGCTTACTGTTTAGCAATTGAAAAGCTTTTGGGAATTACAGATGATGTCCCTGAGCGCGCATCTGTTATTCGAGTAATGATGATGGAGCTCAACCGCATTTCATCGCACATGGTCGCACTTGGTACTGGAGCCCTTGAATTAGGCGCAATGGGGCCTATGTTCTTTGCTTTCCGCGATCGCGAAACTGTTCTTGAAATCTTTGAAATGATCACGGGTCTGCGTATGAATATGGCGTACATCCGCCCAGGTGGAGTTCAACAAGATCTTCCAGAAGGTGCACTTACAAAGATTCGTGATGGCGTAAAGCTGATGCGTAAAAACTTTAAAGACAATGCAACATTGCTTATTGGAAACTCAATTTGGATGAAGCGCACACAAGGCATTGGGTACCTAGATCTTGCAGGGTGCACAACATTAGGAATCACGGGTCCAGTTCTTCGTTCGACTGGATTGCCATGGGATCTTCGTAAGGTTCAACCATATTGCGGTTATGAAAACTACAACTTTGATGTTGTAACTGCAGATACTTGCGATGTGTACGGCCGTTTCTTGATTCGTATGAATGAATTAGAGCAATCACTTCGCATTATCGAACAATGTGTTGACAAGTTAGAAAAACTAGAAGGCGCACCAGTAATGGTTGCTGATAAGAAGATTGCTTGGCCTGCTCAACTTGCAATGGGTGGCGATGGCTTGGGTAACTCACTTGATCACATCCGCCAAATCATGGGTACATCAATGGAGTCATTAATTCACCACTTCAAACTTGTAACAGAAGGCTTCCATGTTCCTGCTGGCCAGGCATATGTTGCGATCGAATCTCCTCGCGGAGAACTTGGTGCTTCAGTTGTTTCCGATGGCGGAACTCGTCCTTACCGTGTTCACTTCCGCGAGCCATCATTTAACAATTTGCAAGCTACAGCTGCAATGAGTGAAGGCGGCATGGTTGCCGACATCATCGGAGCAGTTGCATCAATCGATCCAGTTATGGGAGGAGTTGATCGCTAATGGCATACACAGATGAAGATTTCCAGATCATGGATTCGATTATTAAGCGTTATCCACGCCCTCGTTCTGCAATCATGCCTTTACTGCATTACGTGCAATCAAAAGCTGGATATGTAACCAACGAAGGTATCGAAGTAATTGCAAAGCTTCTTCAATTAGAAGCTGCTGAAGTGACTGCTGTATCTACCTTTTACACCCAATACAAGCCAACACCAGTGGGCGAGTACCACGTAGGTGTCTGCACAAACACCTTGTGCGCAGTAATGGGCGGGGATGCAATTTTTGATTCACTCAAAGATCACCTGGGTATCGGCAATGATGAAGTTACTGCCGATGGCAAGGTTTCTTTAGAGCATATCGAGTGCAACGCAGCGTGTGATTACGCACCTGTTGTAATGGCCAACTGGGAATTTTATGACAACCAAACAGTTGAATCAGCAAAAGATTTAGTTGATTCAATGCGTGCAGGAAATCCAAAGCCACCAACACGTGGTCCTAACAAGTTGGTTACCTGGAAAGAAGCATCAGCAGTTCTTGCAGGTTTAAATGATGGACTTGCACACGAAGGTGTTCAGGCCGGTGAGCCAACATTGCTTGGTTTGAAACTTTCGAAAGAGGGAAAGTAATGACAAAGCTAGCTCCAGTTTTATCTGCGCATTGGGATGAAAAAGATTCATTCACACTTACCGGCTATAAGCGTCACGGTGGGTACACAGCATCTGCAAAAGCACTTGCTATGGATCCAGATGCAGTGATTCAACTTGTTAAAGATTCAGGTCTTCGTGGTCGTGGAGGAGCAGGTTTTCCAACTGGCATGAAGTGGGGCTTTATTCCGCAAGGTGATAACAAGGATCACTACTTAGTTGTTAATGCAGATGAATCAGAGCCTGGAACATGTAAAGACACACCATTATTGATGGCTAACCCACATGTACTTATTGAAGGCTGCATCATCGCTTGTCACGCTATCCGTGCAAAGCACGCATTTATTTATATTCGCGGCGAAGTAACACATGTTGTTCGCCGAGTTAATCAAGCGATTGCCGATGCATATGCGGCCGGAATTCTTGGAAACGGAATCGATGTTGTTCTGCACATCGGAGCCGGCGCATACATTTGTGGTGAAGAAACTGCGCTCCTTGATTCACTTGAAGGTTTCCGGGGTCAACCTCGTTTGCGCCCACCATTTCCTGCAATTGCAGGCCTATACGCACGCCCAACTGTTGTAAATAACGTTGAATCAATCGCATCTGTTCCGGCAATTGTTAATAACGGTGCTGATTGGTACCAATCAATGGGTACCGAAAAAAGCAAGGGAACAACTCTCTATTCACTATCTGGCCATGTTGTAAATCCTGGTCAATTTGAAGCACCACTTGGAATCACACTTCGTGAAATTTTAGATATGGCTGGCGGAGTTCGCCCAGGACATACCTTGAAGTTCTGGACACCTGGCGGATCGTCAACACCATTGTTTACAGATTCTCACCTTGATGTTCCATTGGATTACGAAGGTGTTGCAGCTGCAGGGTCGATGCTTGGCACAAAAGCTTTGCAGATATTTGATGAGACAACATGTGTTGTTCGCGCAGTATTGCGTTGGACAGAGTTTTACAAGCACGAATCATGTGGAAAGTGCACGCCATGTCGCGAAGGTACGTGGTGGTTGGTACAGATTCTGCGTGACCTCGAAGCTGGTAAAGGTACTGAAGCAGATTTAGCTAAGTTGCTTGATCTATGCGACAACATCATGGGCCGCTCATTCTGTGCTCTTGGTGATGGTGCAACTAGCCCAAT
>DAISII010000021.1:0-10623 GCA_036822115.1 Candidatus Planktophila sp. | reverse complement strand
GGGAAGAATAATCCCATTTTCATGGTTACGCTCTTTCTTATGAGCTTTACTGGGTTGCTGCGCCACCCTCGACTTTCTCGACTGCTTGCTGTTCGTTGGACGGGCCAAGCAACTGATGGTGTTTTTCAAAGCGCACTTGCCTCTTTTGTTTTATTTTCCCCTGAACGACAAGCCAATGCATTAAGTGCAGCAATTGGTTTTGCGGTTGTGTTGTTGCCATATTCGCTTATTGGTCCCTTTGTCGGAACTGTTTTAGATCGAGTTTCTAGACAACGCGCCTTGTTTTTTTGTAACCTGGCACGCAGTGCCAATCTCTTTTTTGTTGCGCTGCTTGTCTTTAGCGGAACCACGGGTATTCAACTAACGATTGTTGTTTTGGTTGCCTTTGGTATAAACAGATTTATTCTGGCAGCACTATCAGCGGGTCTGCCTTTATTGGTTGATACAAAATCACTTATAACTGCAAATGCAATTGCCGTTACCGGTGGCTCTGTTTTGGTTGTTATTGGTGGTGGAATTGGTGTTGGTGTTCGCGCTTTGGTTGATGGAGCAGCTATTGCAGATCATGCAGATGCATTGCTTATCGTGCTTGCAGCCGCCGGTTATTTCATCGCTGCGATGCTTACCGGTCGATTAAAGAAGTATGAAATAGGTCCCCTTAAGCACGAAAAGGAAGCGGCATCTTTTCTACAAGGGTTTAAAGATATGCAGGAAGGTTTTAACTATTTGCGGGGCCACCTAGATGCATCTCGCGGAATCATTGCAACTGCTGTTCAACGCGGAGGGCTTACCGCATTAACTTTAACCGCCTTGTTGTTAGAACGTAATACATTTAATGATCCTGCGCGGCCAGAAGATGGATTACAAGGTTTTGGTATCGCATTAAGTATTGCAGGGGTTGGAGTCTTCTTAGGAGCGTTTTTAGCCCCTTATGGTGTCGCACGTTTTGGAAGACATCGCTGGATTAAATTCGCAATGCTGGCAAGTGCCTGTTCTCCCCTAATTCTCGCGGTTTTTCAAACAGAAATTGGATTGTGTGTCACCGCTTTTCTTACTGCATTCTTTGGACAGAATATTAAAGTGACTAATGATGCTTTAGTGCAATCAAAAATTGATGATTACCATCGTGGTCGCGTCTTTGCTGTTTACGATGTTGTAGTAAATGCAGCAATTGTTAGTGGAGGTTTATTGGCAGCGCTATTGCTACCTACTTCTGGTCTTTCTCGTTTGGTGCCACTAGCAGTCTCTGTTGCTTATTTATTAATTGCCTTCATAGTTCTTCGACCGGCAAAGTTTTACGCTACTTCTTAGCCCACCATTCAAGAAGTGCTGTAGTTGCCGCTTCCTCGCCAATGGGACCCTGTTCAAGCCTGAGTTCCAATAAGAAATCCATAGCTTGACCAACCTCGCGCGAAGGTTTCAAATTAAGTAACTGCATAACTTGCGCACCATCTAAATCAGGGCGAATTTTCAACAACTCTTCTTGCTCCATCAAGACTTCGATGCGAGCTTCTAAAGAGTCATAGGTTGCAGCAAGGCGCGCGGCCTTTGTTTTATTGCGAGTTGTGCAATCGGCACGTGTTAAAACATGCAAGTGTGTAATCAATTCGCCGGCATCACGCACATAGCGGCGCACAGCAGAATCAGTCCATTCACCTTCACCATAACCATGGAAACGCAGGTGCAGCGTTGTTAATAGCTCCACCGCAGCAACGGTGTCATTATCAAAGCGCAACGCCTCTAATCGCTTTTTCGCAAGACGTCCGCCGACAACCTCGTGATGATGGAAAGAAACTCCACCGCCTTCAATAAAGGCGCGGGTCTTTGGTTTTCCAATGTCATGTAGTAAAGCTGCAAGTCGAATCACAAGGTTTGGACCACCTAAGCGATCTTCATGTTCGATAGCTTGTTCTAACACTGTAATTGAATGTTCGTAGACATCTTTATGGTGATGGTGTTCATCGACCTCAAGGCGCAACTTTGGTATTTCTGGCAAAACTAAATCTGCAATTCCTGTGTCAACCAAGATTGTTATTCCTGTGCGTGGATTAGGCGACATTAACATCTTTGTAAACTCATCACGAACGCGTTCGGCAGAAATTATGCTGATTCGATGAGCCAGGTCCTTCATTGATTCAATAACTTCGGGTGCAATTTCAAAACCTAACTGCGATGCAAAACGTGCAGCACGCATCATTCGTAAAGGGTCATCATTAAAAGAATCACCTGGCTTGCCTGGTGTTCGTAAAACTTTTGCAGCTAAATCTTGTAAACCATTAAATGGATCAATGAAGAGTGGTGCATCACCGGTTAGTTCTAGCGCCATCGAATTAACAGTGAAATCGCGACGCGATAAATCACCATCGATGGTCTCTCCATATTCAACTTCTGGTTTACGAGAATCAGGATCATAACTTTCACTTCGATATGTTGTTACTTCAACAGTTGTATCGCCGCGTTTCCCTGCGACAGTTCCAAATGCAATTCCGGTATCCCAAACATTTTCTGCCCACTCTTGCAAAATCTTTTTTGTTTCTAATGGATGTGCATTTGTTGTGAAATCTAAATCATTTCCAAGGCGACCTAAAATTGCATCGCGCACAGGTCCACCAACCAATGCCAAGGTAAACCCCTTGGCCTTAAAGGCTTGGGCTAAGGAGCTTGCCAGCGGTGCTCGTTCAATTAATGAACGGATCGCTAACTCTCCTGCGGCGCCTAATGCTGTACTCACAATAAGTAAGGTTAAAGCACTACCCTTACTCCATGATCCCGGCACCTGGTGCGGGCAGCGAAGGTACGAAGAAAAAGCGGAAGCGTAAGCGCTCCGGTAATCGCGGCCCACAACCACAGACTCAGAACACTGCTCAGAAGAGCGCTCAACCGAAGCGCCCTGAGACAAAACGTCCTGATGTGAAACGACCTTATGCAAAACGTGTTGATGAGGTCAGTGCTGGTGGTTTGGTAGTTGATACAACCGGAACAATGGGTTTGCTGATTGGCCGCTACGACCTTAAAGATACAAGCGGCAAACGTCTCCTGTGGTCTCTGCCCAAGGGGCACATTGAAGAAGGTGAAACTCCAGAAGAAGCAGCAATTCGTGAAGTCGCTGAAGAAACAGGAATTAACTCAGCTATCACCAAATCCTTGGGTGTAATTGATTTTTGGTTTATGGCCGGCGGAAAACGAATTCACAAAACTGTTCACCACTTTATGTTCACTGAAACTGGTGGGACTTTGCTGGCACAAGAAAGTGAAGTTGATGAAGTTTCTTGGTTCCCGCTATCTGAAATTGTCGAGCGTTTGGCTTATCCCGATGAAAAGAAGTTGATTGCCAGAACTGCAGAGTTAACAGAATGAAGAAATTGATCGCGCTATTGATTATGTTTCTAGTTGTATTGCCTTTGTCGCCTGCGCAAGCAGCTAATTCGACTGTGCGAATTACATCGATGGCTCATCAAACATTTACGGGCGAATTTCGCAATGATGATTTGGCTCAGAAATTAACACCGTCAGGATCTCTTGGGGTATTGGTCTACACGCCACGGGTAAATAATAAAACGTGGGTTATAGATGCTGCTCTAGTTGATGAAGTCATAGCAATGACCGTTAATTACACACTGGCAAACGATGCCGCACCTGCCGGCACAGACATTGCAATTGCTTGGCTAAAACAACTTCGCGACATTACTGCTGACCAACAAGTAGTTGCACTTGCATATGGAAATCCAGATATTTCACTTGCAAAAGAATTGGCCCCGAGTGAACTAAAGAAATATTATGCATTCGGTAAAACCCAGCTGGAAGCGGCGCTCGGTCGCCAGGTTCGTAGTGAGCCAAATGGAGGTTGGAGCACAGGTAAATCGAGACTTAGTAACACCTTGCGAAAGGCGTACAGTGATAATCGTAAAGCTTTAACAAAGCTTTCCCGAGTTGTTACTGACCCCGAACTACTCATTCTGCGAGCCAAGTTATCGCAGTTATTGTCTCCACAGTTAGATAAACGTGGGCGTGATTTTTATTCCGCTAGCGCCACCTCTGTAGTTGAGAAAACGGTTTACAAATTACGCATCAATAGTGGTAGATATCAGATCACAACTTCCAGTGTGAAATTACCTGTAACGGTGATTAACGAGTTCAACTCTGATGTCATGATAAATATTGCAATGGTGCCAATCAATTCACGTGTAGTTGTAGGTAGTTTTGACAATGTAACAATTCCTGCTCAATCTAAATTACAACTTGAGATGCCCGTAGATGTAATCGCACCAGGTCAAACATCAGTTTCGGCGTTGATAACTGATAGTAAAGGTAGTGAACTTGTCCCTGAAGCGACGCTCACATTAAATTCAACCGTTATTGACCCGCGTGTGACCTGGTTTACCACCGGCGCCGCCATACTTCTTCTATTGGCAGCAGTTGCACAGAGTGTCCGTCGAGTACGAAAGAGGGCAAAATGAAATCTAATGAGCTCTATCGCGCATCAGGCATCATGGCCCTAGGCACAATTATTTCACGTATTACTGGATTTATTCGCGGCATTTTAATTGTTGCCGTATTGGGAACAACCTTACTTGCAGACACTTACAACGTTGCAAACACAATGCCAAATATTTTGTACAACTTACTTGTTGGTGGTGCGCTAACTGCAATCTTCATTCCTCAGTTAGTTAGATCTTTTGATCACCAAGATGGCGGTGATGATTTTGCATCACGACTAATTACAACTATCTCCCTCATTCTCCTTGCTCTGGTTTCGCTCGGAATGTTTTTTGCTCCCGCGTTAGTGCGTTTGTATGCACCAGAATTTTTCACAACTGGTTTTGAAAGAGAACAAGAGATTGCGATCGCATTTACACGTTACTGTCTGCCACAAATCTTTTTCCTAGGTTTATTTACGATGTTGGGGCAAATCGCTAACGCCCGCGGTTCATTTGGTCCGCTTATGTGGGCTCCGATTGCCAACAACATCGTGGGAATTGCATTATTTGGTGGATTTTTACTCTTTTCTCCTGGAATTGATATCAACTCCATAACCTCAAACCAGGTCGCGTTGCTGGGTTGGGGAACAACACTGAGCGTTGTTGTTCAGGCATTGGTACTGGTGCCAGTTATTAAGAAACTTGGTGTGTCCATTAAACCAAAGCTAGGTGTCTCTGGTTTAGGAAAGTCATTCAATCTAGCTGGTTGGACACTTGTGTATGTTTTGATTTCTCAACTGGGTTATTTAGTGACGGTCAATGTTGCAACATCTGCAGCGGTTCGCAGCGCACAAGAAGGTATTGAAACTGGCGTTGGTTACACACCATATACATATGCTTACTTTGTAATGTTATTGCCATATTCAATTGTTACGCTCTCAATTGTTACCGCAATCTTGCCTCACATTTCAAGATTAGCGCTCGATGGCAAGCGTGATGAAGTCAAAGCACAACTGATTAGAGCGATTCGATTAGTTGGCGTAATTACAGTTCCTAGCGCAGTTGCATTTTTATTATTTGGCCCATTGATTACAGAAAGCATATTTATTGGTATTCCGGCTGAGGATTCACGATACATCGGCTATGTTTTATCTGCGCTTAGTTTCGGACTAGTTGCATTTTCTATTAACCTTGTTTTAATCAGGGGTTTTAACGCATTCGAAGATACAAAAACACAAGTCATATCGATCTTGGTAATAAATGTTGTCTCTGTTGCAATTTCCTATAGCTTCCTATATTTCTTGAAAACTCAATGGATAACAGTTGGTTTGGGTGCTGCATTTTCTGTAAGTTATTTAATTGGGTTACTAGTCACGCTAGGACTATTAAAAAAACATGTTGGGAAATTAGCCATTTCTGAATTTTTGGGTCAACATCTTCGATTATTAATTGCCTCCCTCCTTGCGATGGTTCCTATATTTGTGATGACTCAATACATCTCTTGGTTCGCATTAGATTTATCCCGTGCGGCTCGAGCTGGTGAACTTTTTGTTGTGATGGTGGTCGCATTCTTTGCATACATCTTGGCGGCAAAGGCGCTCCACATTGAAGAGGTATCGATGATCCGCCACTTGGGTAGTTCAATCAGTCGGCGTTCAGCAAAATCAGAGGAAAACGAATAGATTTCAGGGCCTAGGGGGCATCATGGGTGAAGTTAGAAACGTTGTAATTGTCGGGTCAGGACCTGCCGGATACACGGCCGCAATTTATGCAGCGCGTGCGCAGTTGGATCCAGTGATTTACGAAGGTTCTGTTACCGCTGGTGGTGCGCTCATGAACACAACAGAGGTTGAAAATTTCCCTGGTTTTACAGATGGCGTGATGGGTCCAGATTTAATGGACAGCATGCGCAAACAGGCAAAGCGTTTTGGTGCTGAATTAATCACAGATGACATTGTTGAAATGGATTTGTCCGGAGAGATAAAAGTTTTGAAGGATGGTTCTGGTAACACCGTTAAAGCAAAGTCGGTAATTCTCGCAACTGGTAGTGCATACCGCGAAATTGGCTTAGTTAATGAAAAGCGTTTATCTGGTCATGGTGTTTCGTGGTGTGCTACTTGTGATGGTTTCTTTTTCCGCGGGCAAACAATTGCTGTTGTTGGTGGCGGAGACTCTGCTGTTGAAGAAGCAACTTTCCTGACACGTTTTGCGGACAAAGTTGTTTTGATTCATCGTCGTGGTGAATTACGTGCATCAAAAATTATGGCTGAGCGTGCGAAAGCTAATCCTAAAATTGAATTTCTCTGGAACACAGAGGTGACTGATGTTCTTGGTGCAGACAAAGTTGAAGGTCTGAAACTTCGTAACACTGTTGATGGGACAGAGTCAGAGCGAGCATTTACTGGTTTGTTTGTTGCGATCGGGCATATTCCTCGCAGTGAATTATTACTGGGTCAAATTACTTTAGACAATGAAGGTTATGTGATCTGTGAAGGCCGCTCGACAAGGACTAATCAAAAAGGTGTCTTCGCCTGCGGAGATTTAGTCGATCACACCTACCGTCAGGCAATTACAGCAGCAGGTTCAGGCTGTGCTGCAGCACTTGATGCTGAAAAATTCTTAGCGCACTAGTAATCTTTAACTAACACACACATAAGGAGCAATACGATGGCAACAAGCAAGGTAACGACAGCATCATTTGATGCAGATGTTCTCAAGAGCAGCACCCCTGTTTTGGTTGATTTTTGGGCTGAATGGTGCGGTCCCTGCCGAGCTGTTGGACCAATTCTTGAGGAAATCTCAGATGAGCACGGTTCAAAGCTTAAGATCGTAAAGCTCAATACTGATGAAGAGTCAGCAATTGCTATTAAGTATGGAATTACATCTATTCCATCTATGTACGTATTTGTTAATGGCGAAGTTGTAAAACAAATTGTTGGTGCTAAGCCAAAGCCAGCACTATTAAAGGAACTAGAAAGCTTCCTCGTATAAATACATGTCAGATTTAAACGAGTCGGAGATCCGCTCATTTCAGCAAGCCCGTGGCCTTGATGTCACGGGTTTTGTTGATGCGGTCACTGCTCGTGCCTTAGAAGAAGCTCGCTGGAAACTTGGCGATCGATCGCTGTATTTGCAAGAGCCACCATTAATGCATGGCGATGACATTGCTGCCTTGCAATCTCGATTAACCGAGATGGGTTTTGATTGTGGTCGAGTTGATGGGATTTATGGTCCTCGAACTGAATTAGCTGTTAAGGATTTTCAAAAATCTGTTGGTGCGACTATTGATGGAAAATGTGGTCCCGCAACAATTATTGCTCTGATTCGTTTAACAAAGATTGTTTCTGGGGGAGTTCCGTCAACGCTTCGCCAAAATGCAATGCAACAAAGTCGGGGACCAGCACTTGCAAATAAGGTTATTGTCTTAAATCCCGATGGTGATGATCAACTTGTTTACGATATTGCGGTTCGTACCGAAGGTCGGCTACTTGCATTAGGTGCTTCGGTCTTCTTAACTCGTGGTGCTACAAATAATCCATCAGAAAACGAACGAATTACCTTTAGTAATAAGAGTGCAGCCGATTTGATGATTTCACTAAATATTGATTCATATCCCAACGAAAAAGCTCACGGAGCAGCTACTTACTTTTATGGCAGCGATGCACATGGTGTTCATTCAATTGTTGGAGAACGTTTTGCATCCCTTGTACAACGTGAAATTTGTGCTCGTACAGATCTAACAAATTGTCGTACTCACGCAAAAACATGGGATTTATTGCGTATGACTATGGCCCCAACAGTCCGCATTGATTTGGGGTATGTGAGCAACCCGGGTGATTTAGGCCGTCTTTCCCGACCTGATTTTCGTGATGTGATTGCTGAAGCGTTGGTTATTGCTATACAACGTCTCTATTTAGCCGCAGAGGATGATGCAAAAACCGGCACTTTACGTATTTCTGATCTTCGCAAAGCCGGTATCCGCCGGTAAATAACACTCAAGCGCTCCCTTGGGTATGACAGACTTAGACTATGTCGGACATAACGCAACGCTTCTCAACAGGTGCACCTCAAAATCTTGAAGAAAGATTTGCATCTAGAGCAGCCCATATGAAGCCAAGTGAGATTCGTTCACTCTTTGCTGTTGCATCCCGTCCAGAAATTGTTTCACTCGCGGGTGGAATGCCAAATCTTTCAGCGCTTCCTATGGGAATGATGGCTGATGTTGTCAACAACCTGATCCGCAACAATGGACAAGAAGCATTGCAGTACGGAAATGGGCAAGGACATCCAAAGCTTCGCGAGCAAATTTGTGAAGTTATGGCGCTCGAAGGTATCCGTGCTAATCCTGACGATGTTTTAATTACAACTGGTTCTCAGCAAGCTTTGGACCTTATTTCACGCATTTTTTTAGATCCTAATGATGTTGTTCTGGCCGAAGCACCTTCATATGTTGGTGCTCTTGGAACATTCCATCAGTACGAAGCAGCTGTTGTGCATGTTGAAACAGATGAGAATGGATTGGTGCCTTCAGCGTTACAAGAGGCCATTAAAACTGTTCGGTCAGCGGGTCGTAAAATTAAGTTTTTATACACAATTCCTAATTATCAAAATCCAAGCGGTGTCCTACTGCCAGCAACTAGACGTACAGAGATTCTAAGCATTTGCCGCGAAGCAGGAATTTTTGTTGTTGAAGATAATCCTTATGGGTTGCTTGGGTTTGATAAGCCGTCACCTAACGCAATGCGTGCTGAAGACTCAGAAAATGTGATCTATCTGGGCTCGTTTTCAAAGACAATCGCACCTGGATTGCGCGTGGGTTGGGCGTTAGTCCCACCTTCGCTGAAGGAAAAACTGGTTATTGCCAGCGAGTCATCGATTTTGTGTCCTTCAAACTTCACACAATTAACGATTTCTAATTATTTAGCTGATCAACCGTGGCGCGACCAGATCGCTTCATTTTGCGAGTTATACAGGGTCCGTCGTGACGCGATGTTGGAATCATTAGATGAACACTTTCCAGCAACTGCGCAATGGACAAAGCCTGGCGGTGGTTTTTATGTATGGGTTACCTTGCCACCCGAAATTGATACAACTGTAATGATGCCAAAGGCAATCGTTGCAAAGGTTGCATATGTTCCGGGTACCGCGTTCTATGCGGATGGTTTTGGTTCCTGGTCATTGCGTTTGTCCTATTGCTACCCAACACCAGAACGTATCCGCGAAGGCGTTAAAGCACTTGGTGGTGTAATCAAACAAGAAATGGCAAGCCGAAAAGGTTTTGAATTAAAGGGTTAGTTTTCTAACGCCTTTGTAATTCGCTTCAAATCTTCTGCTCCGGCAAATTCAATAACAATTGTTCCTTTTTTGGCGCTGCCCTGAATTGTTACACGGGTATCAAGTGCGTCACCAATACGTTCTGCTATCTCCTGTAATTCAGGGCTCGCAGATTTTGCGCTTTTGGGTTTCTTGGCAGCTTGTCCTTTTGGTGCACCGGCAGAAATGATTTCTTCAGTTGCGCGAACAGATAGGCCTTCGCTAACAATTCTGGCCGCTAACTTTTCAATTGCGCCTGTATCACTTAGCCCTAATAGTGCTCGTGCATGTCCTGCCGATAAAACACCTGAAGCTAATTTTTGCTGAACAGATGGTGGAAGATTCATTAATCGTATTGTGTTTGAAATAAGTGGGCGTGATCGTCCTAGTTTTTGTGCAAGCTCATCATGTGTGCAATTAAAATCTGTTAGCAGTTGTGAATACGCCGCAGCTTCTTCTAAAGCATTTAATTGGCTGCGGTGAATGTTTTCTATTAGTGCTTCGCGGAGAAGTTCGTTATCTGGTGTCTGTCTGATAATTACAGGAATATTGGTTAATCCAGCAGCTTTTGCAGCGCGGAAGCGACGCTCTCCCATAATCAATTCATAGTTACCAGGTGTTGTTTGACGCACTACTGGTGGTTGCAGAATTCCGATTTCTTTAATTGATGCAATTAATTCTTCAAGTGCAACTGGATCAAAGTGTGTTCGTGGTTGGCGAGGGTTAGGTGAAATAGCACTGATAGCAACCTGGTTTTGTTGTCCAACCTCTTTGTCGCCAACAGTTAGTGAGGTTGGGATCAATGCATCTAGATTTGTGCCGAGTCCACCACGTCGCGCCATTAAGCGATCTCACCTTCACGTTTGTAATTAATTGAAACAACATTTGAATC
>DAISII010000020.1:9825-10721 GCA_036822115.1 Candidatus Planktophila sp. | reverse complement strand
ACCCAGTGCGATCTCAACCACCCCAGATGCCAACACAACAAAGTCTGCGTAATCTGCAAACACCGTTGGCACCTGTGCCTGAAACTCTTGCCGGCTAGTTGTTAAATGCCCAACACCTGCATAGGCCAGAGCAAACCCCAAAACCATCTGAGGCAGCCTTCGCACAATAATCATTAGATAAGTAAACACGCTTTAATCGATCTATTTCTGAAACAAACTTAACGAATAACTAATCTGGGCGGAATAATTAAGTTCGGTTCACTAATTTGTTTCAGGGAATTGAATTTTCCTATCGAATTACCCTCTTCCCCCATGAGCACTTTCAGTGCAAGGGATGCTACTTCAGAGATATTTTGATCTAGCGAGGAGAAATTAAAGACTTTGGAGGTTGGACTATTATCAAATCCAGAGACAGGGATCGTTTTTTTAAGGCTTGCTATCTCCATCTGTGCTCCTAAAGCCAAAGTATCACTGGCACAAACAAGCGCATCAATCTCTGGATGGCGCGAGAGTAAACGTGCAGTTGAAGCACGTGCGCTAGCTATTGTCTCTTCACCTAATTCACAGTAATCACGTGGAGATCTCTTTGGCTTGAAATCCTTCAATTCAGCATAGGCCTGCGACCAACCAAGTAAGCGATCTTCTGCAACGCTCTTAGGTTTAGCAGAACTCTGATTACTAGTTTTCCAACCGAGAAATCCAATTGTACGATGTCCAAGTTTCCAGAACATTTTGGTCGCATCTCTAGTTCCGCTGGCACCATCAACATCGATCCATGGATATGAGTTAGCAAACTCAGGGGAACTTCCCCATGGTCTTCCAAAACTGAGGAAAGGTACATTTCTGTCGAGTAGGTATTTAAGTCGTGGATCTGCTTCGACGGTCGAGGTTAGAAG
>DAISII010000020.1:0-9815 GCA_036822115.1 Candidatus Planktophila sp. | reverse complement strand
GTTAGAAGAAATCCATCAACCTCACGGGAATCGATAAGTTTTGATAACTTTTCTACTTCGTTTTCTTTCTCACCGCATGCATAAGTAAAAACTCTAATTCCACGCAATTCAGAGGCTCGAACAAGTTCATACACAAATTCATCTTGAATGTATCCGGAGTACAGACCATCAGATCCCTTTCCTACAGGTGCATTTGAATCTACTCGGACCGCGATTGATGATGACTTTTTTGATCGTAATCGTCGAGCTGACAAATTCGGTGAATAGTTAAGTTTCTCAATAGCCTTCAAGACCTTCTTTGTTGTCTCAGGCTTCACTCTGTCTGGAAAATTGAGCACATTGGATACGGTTTGCAAGGAAACCCCCGCCTCTTGGGCAACAGAGACAATGGAAGCTCTTTTTTTATCCATTATTTGTATCCCAGAGAACTTGTTTGATTTACTACTGGGCAATCACTGTCTATTAGAAAGCCAGGAGTATGCAGCGACAGTCCATCCTTGAATAATTTGAGGTGGTTGTGCAATTCGATTTGTGTCTGCACGAACTCCGCTTTCATCCTCAAATTGTACATCCTGTATAAAACGATTGATGAGATCTTGCTCTGGCCAATCGCCACGGAAGAATTCGGGATACCCACCGCATGATTCAATTGCATTTTTGATTTTATCTTGCACATAAATTGATTCTCTAGTAAATCCTTGTTTTAAGAGCCCACGGGCGGTTAGGACACCATCAAATGGCCAAGCAGATCCCGTGTGATATCCCCCAGGTCTATATGAACCATGCGCGCTTGAAAGTGTGCGCAATCCACTATCACCTAACATCGAACTATCAGTCATCGCTGATGCAATAGCTGTGCGATAGATGCTGAATTCATCACCTGAAAGGACATCAGAATCTAACAGTCGTCCCTGATTACTTGCCAGTGACTCAAATTTGACGAGCTGACCATTCGGATCTCTTTCAAGACCCAAAGCAAAACTATCTCCCATCCAAAAATATGCGATCAATGAGCGCTGAAGGTTATGTGCTAATTGAGTCAACTCTTTTGTTGAAAGTGGCCAACTCTTACTTGGTTTCATTACCTGAATTTCTACGGCAGCCATAATTGCATCGTATGTTTCACCCACAGTTTCAACCGATGCAGTTGAATCTCCACGCGCCAACACTCCATTTGCATGCATATAGGAATCGCCAGAGTCTTTCCACACTTGATTAGCAATACCCTTGGGATTTGCTCGTGATGATTCGATAAAACCTGAAGGAGTGGCAAGACGCTTCAAGACCCACTCGGTCGAAGCAATGAAGCGCTCCCACAGGGCAACGCCACCAATATCAGTATCTAGAATTGATTGATCATCCTTTGCTGCACAATAAACTTGCTTCATCCAGATCAATGTTGCATCTACAGAGCCATAGTATGGAAACTTCCAGTCACCATGGTCGCTAAGTTTTTGTGCTACTGGATCATCAATACTTCGCACTTCATGGGCTATGCGCCCAGGCTCTTCTTCGCTTTTTGCATCAAATTTCTTTCCTTGATCCAGTGCAAGTGCAGAAATAACATTCATGCGCAAATGTGGCTTAACGTCAAACAGTAGATCTGAAATAACTAGTGAGTCACGCCCAAAAAGACAGTTATAAAGATTCTGCTCCGGTACATCCTTGTGTTGGCTTAATGGCACCGCCGCAAATGGGACCTGATACCCGTTGGCATGGCCAAGGATCATCTCTATCGCATCATTGATAGGTGGTCGATTGGCAGGATTGAGCGCAGGATCATTTTCTTGCACAATGATCTCGTAATTAACCGTAGTTTCGCCAGCTTTCAATTCATCCATTAAATTTCAGTCTCTCTCATTGCTTCGAATGTGGTGATGGCGATTGCCTGAGTTAATGTCAAAACTATTGAAATGAAGATAAATATCAGTGGGGCGCACACAACCACTATCGCTCCTGTTAGAAGTACTTCCTTTTTGCTGTGCTTCACATAAAGCATGAAGATCTCAAAAATAGGCGCTGCTTCTTGATATGCGACCTTACTTACAAAAACTGGATTTAGTACAAGCATTAACCCCATCCATGCGATCAATAATGTAAGAGCGCTGGATTTAAGAGCTATCGAAATCAAAAGAGATGCAGCCTCGAAATCGAGCATGTTGCTGAGCGCTAGAACAAACAGAATCCCCACGAAAACATTAAGGACGGCTACCTTTTGAAACTGAGGAGATTCAATTAAATCAATCGGCCTAATCCGCTTATGCGAGAATTTAACAATTGTGGAGTTGAACAAGGAAATCAATGAGCACACCACCGCGCATCCCAACCGCATCAAAAGACTGGATGTTTGAAAAAGAAAGAGCAAGCTAATAGCCCACACCATAGAAGAAGGAATTGCCCGAAGATTTAGATCCCAGGTCAAAGAGAGAGCACTGCGAAGCGCACTCGATTTACCGTGAGTTTTTCGTATCTGCATTTCTATCCTTTCGCCGATGATGCGAGTTGGACGTTAATGATGTACCTCTGCCCAAAGGTATAAAGGGCCAGAATTGGGACGGTAGAAAGAACTACTAAGGCCATAATTGGCGGCCAATCTGTTGAGAATTGGCCCTTAAATTGCAAGATTCCAAAAGGCAGCGTCCAGTGTGATGGGCTTTGCAAAACAATAGAGGGCCAGAACAAGTCATTCCAGGTTCCCTGAAAAGTTAATATTGCAACTGTTGCTAACACGGGCGCGGCATTAGGAAGCATCACACGCCAGAAGAGCTGGAAGGGCCCTGCTCCATCAATCTTTGCCGCATCTTCCATTTCCTTGGGCATGGTTAGGAAGTACTGACGCATTAAAAACACATCAGCAGCGCTAATAGCTTTGATTAGAAAAATTGCCAAGTAGTTGGTTGGCCCGGTGTTTATGAGACCCATATTCACTAATAGTTGATACATAGGAACAAGGCGCAGTTGATCGGGAATCATCATGCAACCAAGGACAACAAAGAAGAGAACATCGCGGCCCGGGAAATTTAGTCGAGCAAAGGCATAACCGGCTAACGCTGCAAAAATAAGGTGCAAGACAACAACAACACAAGCAATAAAGAGTGAGTTAGCAAAAAGTGTCTGAAAGTTAGGTTGTATCTTTCCAAAGACAGTTGCGTAAGCCTTCATGGTCGCTGCTTCAGGAATCAGATTACTTTGATACACCTCTTCTGATGGCTTGAATGAAGTGCTGAGAGACCAAAGAAAAGGAACGATAGTTAGGACTGAGTAGAAAATGAGTAGCCCATAGAAGCTAAATTTGCGGACTCTACTCATCAGTTATTTGCTTTCCAGGCCCCAGAGCCAAAAAGAGATTTCTGAAGAAGAGTCAGGGAGAAAATGATGATAAAGAGAATTACGCCAATAGAACTTGCATATCCAAACTCAAATTTTCTAAAGCAGGCGTTGTAAATGTAGAGAACAACAGTCATTAATGAATAATCTGGACTTCCATCTGCCCCACCAGCCAAAATGGCTTGGTCATACAGCTGCAGAGCACCAATCATTCCGGTTGCTACGACAAATAGATGTGCCGGCTTTAACAGCGGCATTGTGATGTACCAAAAGACTTGTCTGCGGCTAGCCCCATCCATCACGGCAGCCTCGGCATACTGCGAGTCAACGGTCTGTAAATTCGCGAGATAGAAAAGCATCATGGTGCCACTTGTCGTCCAGGCATTTAAACCAATGATCGAATACAACGCTGTTCTAGAATCTGACAGCCAAGCACCTTGATTAAAAAGATTTGCGGTATCTACACCAAAGAAACGTAAGACCCCATTGAAGACGCCATCTGGTGCCATGAGAAAAATGAAAAGAGTTGTTATGGCGGCGCTACTTGCAATTGATGGAAAGTAGAAAGCGGATCGGAAGAACTTACTCCCCTTGATCTTGGAATTAACCAAAAGTGCAAGATACAAGCCCAAGGCACTTTGGATAGGAACGACGAGAGCTGCATACTTAACTGAATTTCTAATTGCCTTTAAGAATATTGGATCAGAAAAGGCTTTTCAATAATTATCTAACCCGACATATTCTGTAGGGCCCATAATTCCCCAGTCATACATTGAAATATAAATTGCATAGAAAAAGATTCCTACACTTAAAAACAAGAAAAGAGCCATAGGAATAGAGAGAAAACCGTAAGCAACAAGAGACTCTGTCTGCTTACGACTTAGTCGGAGGCTTTTCTGTTTAGTCAGTTGCATAGCCTCCCCCTCTTTTGTGGTTAATCAATGATGGTGCATGAATGACTAAGAGTAAGAGTTAAATCCGCCCCTTATGCAGAGATAACTCTTACTCTTATCTAGAAGAACCTTGATTTAGGCTTATTAGGGCCTAAATCAAGGTGCTTTCTATGTGTCCTATCCCTGTGGCCAGGCAGCATTTGCAGCGGCAATAACAGCTGCTGTCGCTTTCTTGACATTGAAGTTCTTATCTTGAATCTGCTTCTTTGCTTCGTTGTTGAATGCACCAACTACATCGCCCCAGCCCTTAAATGCTGGAGTTGTAATTGTTGTCTTCATTCCCGCTGCTACTCCGTTGACTTCGTAGCCAAGTGGAGTTGCGACATCTGAACGTGAAGGAATAGCAACACCGTATGAAGTCCATACAGTCATGCCTCGAGCACCTGTCATGTATTCAATGAAGGTCCAAGCTTCCTTTGGATTTGGTGAATCCTTACCAATTGCATATGCAGCTGTGAACGCTAGAGATCCAGCTTGCTTTGCAGTTGGAAGTTGTCCCTTAATTAACTGCTTGTAAACAGCAGGGAAAGAATCCTTTAGGTATGGATCTAACCAAGCGCCTTCCATTGTGTATGCACACTTTGCTTTACCAAACGCTTCTCCCGCCCATCCAGCTGAAAGCTGTGCAGGAGTCTTGAAAGCACCGGTCTTGTAATTGCCCATTGCCCATTCGAGCCCAGCCTTGGTACCAGCTGACGAAAGAAGTGACTTGTTTGCAGTAGAAGATAGACCGCCACCGAAGGCAACAAAATATGCACCAAGACGATTGATATCTGCATCAACACACATCGGTGTAATTTTCTTAGCCAATAATGCCTTTGAGTGAGTTGCAAACTCTGCAATTGTCTTAGGCAAAGCTTTAATTCCAGCCTTTGCTATAAGTGCCTTGTTGCCTTCTAGAACCAATGGATTTGCATCCTTAGGCAAGCCATACAACTTTCCGCCATTTTGGAATGGCTTCAGGTAGCTAGCGTTGAAAGGAGTCAAACTAAATTTAGCTGCAGTGATTGATGGAGTTAGATCAAGAAGAACTCCCTGGGCAGCCCAATCTTGTGCGATTCCTGCATCAAGATAGAAAACATCATTAGGTGTCTTTGAGGCAAAACGAGCAGCCATTTGAGCACCGTGGTCGTTATCGACAATTAGATCCACCTTGATGGTTGGATTACGTGACTCAAAAGTTGCGATTGCATCCTTGAGTGCTGAAGTCTCTGATGGAGAAGAACCCCAAGTAGAAACAGAAATCGTGGTGACAGCCTCGGCAGCATTTGCCTGCGGCACTAGTGAAACAGTTACAGCAAGTGCCAGAAGTGACACCCAGATTGGAGCCTTTTTCATACTTCCCCCTATTTCCTTGATAATTTGAACGTTCAAATATTAGGGTGGCAAAGACTCCATGGCAATAGCCTTCGGCTCAGATTTTTATAACGTGTTTATAACGATAAAGGCCCCAGGAGGGTGGAGCTAGTTGTTTCTCACATACTCAGCTGCATGTGGAAAGCCATTTGCTTCTAGCTTCTCAGCCAATTCCGCCTTAACAGCCTTTACGACCTTATGTGTTCCGTCGCAGTTCTTCTCTTCATCTCTGGTGTATGTGCAGCTACAAGCGCCCATGTCATATCTCTTTTCTTGATTAAGGTTAGCGAAATCGTATAGGTCATACCGCCTTTATGCAGTCCAAAGGCCCCGCGCGTCAGCACGGAGCCTTTGAAATCAATGCTTATTGCTTAAATCTCATCAACCTCGAAAGTCACAGCAAAGTTGACCACTTTTAGAGTTGGCGTCTTCATCCACTTATCTACTGCTGCATCAAAGCTCTTGGCGTTCTTGTAATAAGTATCAAAGGTAGATCCAAATGCAGTCCCGTTCTTATGGTGCACGGCAAAGATCCACCCACCATTGATGTTGCCTACAGCAATCTCTGTCACAACAATCTTTTCCGCACCTAGGCCTAGCCAGTGCTTCTTCCACTCTTTCAAACGTGCAATCTGCTGTGCACGGGTCTTACCTTCTACTGGTTCTAGAATTGCTACTTCAACTGCACGTGCCATTTTCTCTCCTAAGTGTTGTGGGGTTTACGTCCCAGAAATCTAAACCTACCGAGCAGGGCTGTATATACCTGTAGATAAATTTCACGTTAATTCCCTATTTGAGCCCCTCACGCCAAGCCCCCACCTGTCATACAGGACAGCCAGGCCAGCTTTTTCTGGGTCATACCCCTTGCCTGATTTGTATAGGCCTTTAAACTTCCTCCATGCATACAAGCTATGAACAACGCCTCGAGTTCCTGCAGCAATTTAGCGATGGCCTAGAACTCTTCTCTGAAAAACACCCTCATTCAAAAATCGCACAGGGTGACGGCTGGAGAATCTGCAGCACCAACTCACAATTTTCAATGCTCAATAATGCATTGCTCTACACATCACGCAAGGAAGCACTTGCCGAGTTAATCGCAACTATTGAAGCTAACCAGGCCCCTGCCGGAATTCGTTTAGCAGGACCAGCGATCGTGCACACAACCGCCTTAGCCGAACTGGGATACACAAACCATGGCGGTGGCCCATTTATGCTCTGGAGCGCAGACACATCCCTGGACACCTTCACTCTGCGCGATGGCCTAACTGTCAGACGCCTTGTCCCAACCGATAGTGATGTAATGAATCAGATTTACGCAGATGTGTATTCAATGACTCCTGAAATGATTGCAGATTTCAAGCCCTTCCAATTTGCAACTGACCAGGATTACACCTGGGGCCTGTTTAAAGATGGTGAAATGGTTTCTCTAGTAACAGCAGTTGTCTATAAAGACACTATTGGCGTCTGGAACATGGGCACGCCAACTATCCATCAGAAAAACGGATACGGATCTGAATTACTTAAATGGGTTATGAAAACCCATAAAGACATGGGCGCTAAAAACTTCTTCCTGCACGCAACCACCGCAGGCAAGTTCCTATATGACAAGTGCGGATGGATCACCCTTGATTACCTGCCGTATTTTTCTAAGCCAAGAAAGTAATAATTGAAATCTCTACTGGCCGCCACCGGCATCGCCCTGGTCTTTGTCTATGTGATCGGCTCTGGCCTGTGGGTTAACACCGGAGATAACTGGTATCGCAGCCTCAACCAACCACCATGGCAACCACCAGATTTCATCTTTGGAATCATCTGGCCCTATAACTTTATTGTTCTTGGAATCGCAGCGGTCACCATCGCACAACGCGCATCCACCACAGCCACAGTTATCTACCTTGGATTCTTCGCACTATCTGTCATCTGTGCACTGACTTGGGCCTTCCAGTTCTATCGCCCACACAATCTTCAAGCCGCCTCAATCGCACTGGCCCTTACAGCTCTGCTCACAATCCCATTAGTGATCATTGCCCTTAGAACTTCAATCCCCATGGGTCTTGCCCTGCTGCCCTACCAAGCATGGGTAACAATCGCTGCGAACTTGAGTTACACGTACAGCAAGCTGAATTAAAATAACCTCATGACCGAGCAGATAGACCAGTTCTTCCGCCCCGATGGCACCTTAATCTCCATCCCCGTTAAACCTGCCAAGAAGATCGCAGTCCTTACCCACATAGCCCAAGAACTATCTGCCACCACCAAGTATCCCGAGAAGGAACTCAACCTCATTATTGCCAAGTACCACGATGACACCGCAGCTATCAGGCGTCACATGATCGAGTATGGGATCTTGGAGAGGGATGGGGAGAGTGTTTATTGGGTTAAGTGAGCTCATATAGAAACTCCCTTTTGTCACGTTAAGACTGATTAATCCTCTTCATCTAAGCGCTTAGGGTTTGTAAAATTCGCCACCCTACGCATCATCTGACCGTTCAATCCCCCAGCAGCTTTATTTTCAAATTTCATACGGCGGTATTGATTATCGAGGGGATCAAGACGTTCTTCGCGAACATTCTGGCGGGATCCACGGGAAAAGATTTGCTTGAGTCTTTGAGTGAACCTCATGGTCAAAGTTTACGCGTTGTGATTACAAAATTGTCGGTGTGTAGTCGCGTATTCACATCGAGCGCTCGATTAGTTTGGTTGCAGTTCTAATCAGCAAAGAGTTTCGATGACCTGCTACCCACTTGTAACCGAAGCGACCCAGGGGTCCTGATGCGCGCACTATGAATGCGAGGATCCGATTTCCGCGACGTCTTAATAGATATGCGATTGCATCGGAGCCGACATAGGTTTTGCCGGCGTGCAGGACGTGGACAGCTTTGGAGCATTGTTCGTAGGTGAGGCCGTATTGGGATAGCTCTGCGCTTTGGTAGGCGATGGCATTTACATCTAACTTCTTGGATACCCAGGCCATGGTGGCTTCGCAGAAGCGGCATTGCCCATCGGTTAGAACAATGATCATGGATGCGAGGTTAACCCAAGAAGCCGGTCTTAGCTCTACCGGCTCCTTAGATTCACCATAAAAACTAAGTTAGGCGTTAATAGCCATCCACTGCGTAAAAGCTGCAACTACACAGATCAATACGCAAAAGACTCTAAAGGCACTCCATGGGTTCTTAGAACCTGCGTTGGAATAGTTTGAATTCTCATCTTGTGTGTCTTTGCCAACTGCTTCGAACTGCTTAAGTTCAGTGTCAAATGAGAGAACGCTTGCAATGTTAATAATTATTACAAATGCCGATAGAGCCATCTTGGATGCGCTATCTAGGTCAGCAAAGGCGTGGATTGCTAGTGTGCCTAAGTTTCCAAAAATAAAAGTCATGCGAGTTGTGTTAAAGCCAAGTTCGCTATTGTGAACTCTTTGTGCGTTTAGATGTTGATCCATTTTTCTGCCTCTCCATTGAAGTAGTTAAGATCTGTAAGAACAATGTTCCTCTAGGGGTTATTACAAACTGTGACAACACGCCCTAGGCGCTAGGTACTGTTTCTATACCTGCTTATAATCTTTTGTGTGAAGAAGATTCCTTTTGTGCGCATAGGGCTATTAGTTGCAGTTTCGCCCATCATTGCTGCTTTCTTGTACTCACTAATCAATGGTGGCTCTATGTTTGATGAGGGCTCTGGTGGTGGGACTTATCTGTGGTTCTTGATGGCCTCTTTGCCTATAGGACTATTACTAATGCTAGTTGGGGTAATTGTTATGGTGGTTAAGCGCCTTAAAAACTAAGGCATAACCAATCCACCATCAACTGGCACAGTAATTCCTGTTACATAACTAGATGCATCGCTGACTAACCAGATAAGCGTTGCTGCTAACTCTTCTGGATCTCCCAGGCGACCAGCTGGTGCAAACATCTTGATCATGTTGACCATGTCGGCAGGCAGTTCATCGCTCATTTCGGATGGGAAAAATCCTGGTGCTAATGCGTTAACGCGAATGTTTTTGCGTCCTGTCCACTGTGCAGCAAGATCTCTTGTTAAACCAATTAGTCCAGCTTTACTTGAAGCGTAAGCGGCTTGTGGCAAGCCCTGTGGCTTGATTCCAAGGATGCTTGAAATGTTAACGATTGCTCCGCCATTTTTATTGGCTTTAGCAAATGCTTGTGACATCCAATATGC
>DAISII010000019.1:986-10928 GCA_036822115.1 Candidatus Planktophila sp. | reverse complement strand
GAATACGCTTTTTCAGTGCTATCGCGATATGGCAAGCCATGTGCAACTAGCCATTCAGACATTTCTTTACGGCCACCTAGTTCGGTAACAAATTCTTGATCAAGCCATGGCTTATAAATTCGCAGGTTTGGATTTGCAAGAAGACCGTAACGGTAGAAACGCTCGATGTCATTACCTTTATAGGTTGACCCATCGCCCCAGATTTCTACTGAATCTGCGTGCATCGCGCGCACCAGCATGGTGCCTGTGACAGCACGACCCAAAGGAGTTGTATTGAAATATTGTTTTCCACCAGAGCGAATATGAAAAGCACCGCAAGCAATTGCAGCTAGGCCTTCTTCAACTAATGCGTTTTTGCAATCAACAAGGCGTGAAATCTCTGCGCCGTATTCCTTTGCGCGATCCGGAACTGAATCAATATCTGGCTCGTCATATTGGCCAAGATCTGCGGTGTAGGTGCAAGGAACTGCGCCTTTATCCCGCATCCATGCCACGGCAACGGATGTATCCAGGCCACCAGAAAAGGCGATCCCTACTTTTTCGCCAACCGGAAGTGATGCAAGGACCTTGGACATGTGCCAAGTCTAACGGATGTTAAGAGTCGGAAGTTTCTGCTCTAGCGCAGGAGTAATGCCCCATTGAGCGGTGATTTCACGATATCTATCAATATCTAATGTATCGGGCTTTGCATCTGTCTTAACTGCACGGATCATCAAATTGCGTGGTGTGTGTTCTCCCCCGACAAACTCAATTACCTCGACTCGATAACCCACAATTCGCAATAACTGAGCGCGTAATGAATCAGTCAACAAGTCACCCAGACGTTCCTTCATTAATCCAAACTTTGTTACTGCGCCCCATGGTTCGGGTGCGCTATCTATTTGCTTTTGAATATCGTGATGGCAGCAAGGCGCGATTAACAATAACTTTGCTCCCCCATTAACCGCCCACGCAATTGCATCATCTGTTGCGGTGTCACAGGCATGTAAGGCGATCGCTACATCTGCAAAATCGGCAGTTGTCTTTGCAATTTCTTCTGCCTTGAAATTAATGGTCTTGGTAATTCCTAATTTTTCAGCAATTGCGTTGTTGCGATCTCTAGAATCTGGGCGGACATCGATACCTGTCACCACCACCGGAATCCCAGAATTCATTAGGAACTGATGGGCTGCGAAAGTTAGGTAGGCATGTCCGCAACCAAGGTCTGTGATCCGCAAAGGGTTTTCTAAGGTCGGTTTGTGAATCTGGCCAGCATCTATTGCCGCGTTAAGTGTTGGCGACAGCAATCGCAAGAATTCTTCTACCTGCTTGTACTTATCTTGCTTCGAGGGCTTGATGACTCCTTTGGCATCTGCAATACCAACTTCGCGCAAAAATGGATCATTCGAATCCAGCAACCGATCCTTTTTTTTATCATGTGCCAGATTTTGTTCTGATTCACGTTTTTCAGTATGAACCTGGGCATCTCCGCTTTTGGTTATGCGGATTGAATACGCCTCGTGCCTGCTCTCAACGGTAATGTTTGCATATCCACTATCAAGCAGCTGATCAATGGCCACCTGCTGCGGCACCAGATTTTTTGTTGTTGTAGCGCGTCCATCATTTTGCATCAGCTGCAGATTCAAGGCACCTTTAATTTCAACTAGCCGAATATCAATACGTTCAAAATCAACCTGCATATTGCGACGGCGGCCTGATAAAACGGCACGAACAAAGGTTGTTGTATCTAGAATTCTTGAACTAGCCGTGGCCAATGCTGCTTCACGAGATATCTGCATGATTGGCCAAGTGTACCGTTGAAGTATTCATCAGTTTATGAGCCTGCTGCGGTAAAACGTTATAAAAGTGCAACCTTGCAACAGGCGTTACACCCTTTTTACATTGCCGCTAATTTACCCATTGCCTAGCCTTTCACCATGAAATCTTCGCCTTGGTGGAAAGAAGCAACTATCTACCAGATTTACCCTCGCTCTTTTTTTGATAGCAATGGTGACGGCGAAGGCGATCTTCCCGGAGTCACTTCGAAACTTGAATATGTAAAGTCTTTAGGTGTGGATGCAATTTGGCTCAGTCCTTTTTACACATCACCCAATAGAGATGGTGGATACGACGTTGCGGATCCTCGAGATGTAGATCCAATGTTTGGAAATTTAGCTGATGCACAGAAAATGATTGAGACAGCCCACGACTTGGATTTACGTGTTTTAGTCGATGTTGTTCCAAACCACTTTTCAGATCAGCATGTTTGGTTTCAGGCAGCGTTAAAAGCTGGCCGTGGATCAGCAGAGCGTTCCCGTTTCCACTTTTATGATGCAAACCCTGATGGAACTTTGCCCAACAATTGGATTTCACTTTTCGGTGGACCATCTTGGACTCAAGTAGAAGATGGCCAGTATTACTTGCATTTATTTGATTCATCTCAGCCAGATCTAAACTGGGAAAGCCCAGATGTTGCAGATGACTTTGAAAAGACATTGCGCTTTTGGCTAGATCTAGGTGTCGATGGCTTCCGAATTGATGTTGCCCATGGTTTGGTTAAAGAAGATGTCTTAAAGAATCATCCAGATCCCCAAAGTCTGAGCGATGCCCTTCTGCTTCATTTTCCTATGGAACAAGAAAAACGTTATGCATTACTACAGACTGTTCCGTTTTTTGATCGCCAAGGAGTTCACGAGATTTATCGTAAGTGGCGCACATTGTTTGATTCATACGGTGATCGTGATGTTATGGCAGTTGCCGAAGCATGGGTCCATCCGCCAGTTAATTCCACCCGCTATGTCAGGCCAGATGAGCTCCATCAAGTGTTTAACTTTGATTTATTGGACGCCCCTTTTAGTGCACCAAATCTTTATGATGTAATCAGTCGATCAATCGAATTGATGAAAACTGTTGCTGCTTTGCCAACCTGGGCGTTAAGCAACCATGATTCACCACGTGTTGCATCACGTATTGGTGAACAACAATCACGCGCACTTTCCTTGTTTGTATTTGGATTACCAGGATCTACCTATGTCTTTGCTGGTCAAGAGCTAGGACTTCCGGATGGTGTTATCCCCGATGAGTCTCGACAAGATCCAATTTATTTCCGCTCCCAGGGAACTCAAAAGGGCCGAGACGGTGCACGAGTTCCACTTCCTTGGAATGGTGACAACGCGCCATTTGGATTTACATCCGCAACACCGTGGCTACCCATGCAAGACAGTTGGAAAGAATTAACAATTGATAAGCAAGCTGCTGATCCAAAGAGTTCGCTCAACCTTTATAGGAATGCTCTAAGTCTGCGAGCTGAGCATTTAGTAAATAACGGGGAGATCGAATGGCTTGAATCACCGGTGCATGGTTCTATGAATCAATCCCTACTTGCCTATCGACGTGGTGCTGTTTCCATCTTTATGAACCTCGGTGATTTGGCTATTGAGGTAGAAATCACTGGCAAAGTTTTGATCGTGAGCGCAAGAATACCCGATGGCCGCGATGGAAGAATAACGATTCCACCTGTTTCAACCCTGTGGGTCCACCACTAACTGGCACAATACCGCCATGGAATCTACGACTGTATGGCTTGTAACACTTGGCGGCTTATCTGCTGTAATCATCTTTGACTTAATTCTTGCGGTTTTACGTCGCAATAAAGAGACAAGCATGACTGAAGCAGGAATTTGGACAGTTATCTATGTAGCCGCTGCCCTAGTTTTTGGTTACTTCATGCCCAACTGGACATCAGATCCAAACGCGCAAAAAGAATTTTTTGCAGGTTGGTTAACTGAGTATGCATTGTCAGTAGATAACATCTTCGTATTCGTAATTATTTTGAGCCGTCTACAGGTTGAAAAGACTAAGCAGCAGCTTGTGCTGCTCTTAGGAATCATCATCGCTCTTGTCCTTCGTGGAGGATTCATTGCAGCCGGTAGTGCGATCCTTGAAAAGTTCTCTGGCGCATTCTTCATCTTTGGAGCGTTCTTGATCTTTACCGCCTACAAGCTGCTCGCTGAGCATGATGAAGAGGAATGGAAAGAAGATCGTCTAATCACTTTCTTGCGCAAGAAGGGTGCAACGACATTTACTATTGCATTGGTTTCACTGGGGTTCACAGACCTTGTATTTGCTTTGGATTCAATCCCAGCGATCTTCGGAATCACTCGTGATCCGTACATCGTTGTGTGCGCAAATATCTTTGCGCTGATGGGGCTGCGTCAGTTGTATTTCTTGTTACAGGGATTGCTGCAGCGCTTGGTCTACTTGTCCAAGGGTCTCTCATTTATTTTGGCCTTTATCGGCTTCAAAATGATCATCGAAGCTTTCCACGGCATCGGGATTCATAAGCTTGCAGGGATTGAACTTCCACACATTGCAATTGAACTTAGCCTAGGAGTAATCGTTACAACATTGGTTGTTACAGCGGTGGCGAGCCTTACAGCCACACGCAAAGATGGAACTGAGATCGTTTAAAGATCCGTTTTCATTTTACGTAAAGTTTCACGGTCGTGATCTTTTGTTCGCTCGTGGATCTTTCGAATCTGCAACGCAAAAGCTTTAATCGCAGTATCAAAAGCTGCTAAGTCATTGAACTCGGCTGCCTCTGCGCGGATCAAAGGCCCGGCTCCATGTGTTGTCAGCACGACTCTGTGGGAATGCTTTCCTTGTTGGGGATTTGCCTCGTGCAGAACTTCGACTTCGACGCGATCAATAACTACACTAAATCGCTCCATGCTAGTCAATTTTTCTTCTGCGATTGATTTGAAATCTTCTGCTAAATCTGCGTGACGGGTATGAATTAGAATCTTCATACTTAGAAGGGTAGTACTAATACCACCGCTGTCGCTATGGATGCGAGTAAAAAAGATTTACCCAGGATTTTTAGTGCTGTCACTCTGTCAGCAGCCCGGTCTTCCTTGCTTGCAACTCTCTTGATATCTCCCATCTTGCCAACATTGAAAGTACCAGCAAAGCCGTACGCCAAACAAAACTTACTGCGCGATTGAACAAAGCCAACAGAGGCGACCATTAAGGGAAAGAAAATTCCTAAACGAATTGATGTAGGCGCATCTACGGTGTAAAAAGTTAAAAGTGTTGAGATTGAGAAAAACAAACCCAGTACTGCGACTAATTGTCTGCGGCGAATTTCACCTTTTCCAATATTGCAGCTTCCAGGAATATATGCGAAATCAGGCATCTTCGAATTCATCTTCATCAACCCAGGTATCTGCAACAGAATCTTCTTGGTGCTCTACCCACGAAAGAAATGAACCGACGGCGCGAAATGCCAAGACAGCAACGGTTACCGCTGCGAATACTCGACGAAACACTTTTACCATGGGTCAAAAATACTCGCTTTTGCCCAATATTTCTTTATAGGACGGTTAACGCCTGCTGAATGTCTGCCCATAAATCATCAACATGCTCGCATCCAACTGACAGACGAATCAATTGTTCGGGTACTGAATGACTTTCACCTGCCCAACGGCGGCGGCGTTCCCACAATGATTCGATCCCACCAAGACTTGTTGCATGGGTGATCAGCTGTGATGATTCACAGACCTTTTGGGCAGCTTCAGCTGTTCCATCTACTTCAAAGGAAATAACTGCCCCAAAATCCGGGTACCTAACCTTTGTAATCTTTGGGTGTTGTGACAAGCGAAGCACCAATTCTTTTGCATTACTTTCAGCTGCTCTAAAGCGGATAGGAAATGATCTAATTCCGCGCACAGCAAGCCAGGCTTCAAATGGGCCTGGGATTGAGCCGTTGAAACGTCGAGACTCTTCTAACCTCTTATAGAGCGCTTCGTCATTTGTAGATAGTGAACCCAAAACAACATCACTGTGGCCTGCTAAGAACTTAGTAACAGAATGCATCACTATATCTGCGCCCATTGTTAATGGCTTTTGTACAAGTGGTGTTGCAAAGGTGTTATCCACTGCAACGCCGATGCCTAACTTTTTAGCCGCTGTAATCAAGGCTGGCAAATCTGCAACATCTAAACATGGATTTGTTGGGGACTCCAACCAAACTAGTGCTGCACCTTTCATGGCTACAACAACTTCATCGGTGTTTGTAATTTCAACAAATCGAACTTCTAGACGTCCTGTTGAATGTAATTGATTGAGCAATCCCATAACGCCGCTGTACCCCTGATTGGATGCGACTATTGGTGCACCAATTGGCAATATTGAAAACACAGCACTTACTGCAGCCATACCTGATGAAAATGACAGTGTTTTTCCGCCTTCTAATTCACCAATCGCTGCTTCAAGTGCGCTCCAACTTTCATTGCCATATCGTCCATAACCAACTGGACCACCTGCGTGATAGGTAGAGGATAAAATTATTGGAGGATTAAGTGGAGCATCAGGTGTTGCATCTGGGCGACCAGCTGTGATCGCAGATGTTTCTGGGTGAAAACTCATGTGCAAAGTCTAATTGTTTCCCAGTACCGCCATAGCCGCATTATGACCAGGTATTCCGCTTACTCCCCCGCCGCGAACTGCCCCTGCGCCACAGATAAAGATGCGTGGGTCATCGGTTTCTACGCCCCATGAAGGAGCAGTTCCATCTTCACGGAAGGGCATCGATAAGTCCTTGTGAAAGATATTGCCTCTAGGCAGTGCAATCGCCTCTTCAATATCCAATGGTGTTTTAACTTCAATTGCTGCGATCACATCTTCAATGGGTTCTGCTAAATACTCATTAATCGAAGCTAGCGCTGAGGCAAGAGCGGCTTCGCGTGCTAAATCATTGTCAGCATCAAATAATGATGCAGGTGTGTGCAATCCAAATAAGGTCAATGTTTGATATCCAGCTGCTTGCAAATCTGCACCTAAAATCGAGGGATCAGACAAGGTGTGGCAATACATTTCAATAGGCATTTTCGCTGGCATTTGACCTGCTCGAGCCTGCTTAAATGTTTCTTCAAACTGCGAAAAGCTTTCATTTGCGTGGAATGTGCCTGCAAAAGCAAGTCGTGGATCGATGCCGGATTTCAATCGAGGCAAACGCTTTAGCAAGATGTTGATTTTCATCTGCGAACCATCTAGTGATGCTGGTTGTGCTTTGCCACGAAGTTTGGCCAACACTGCAGGTGCGGCATTAGATAACAAGTAATCAGATTGATAGACATCGCCAGATTCGGTTCTAACAGCGACTCCTGATGTGTCACTAATTACTGAATTAACTTTAGAATCAACATTGATTTCGACACCAGATTCGGTTGCGACCCTGACTAATTCTTTTACAAGAGCTCCCATTCCCCCAACAGGAACTTTCCATTCACCTGTTCCGTTGCCCATTAGGTGATACAAGAAACAAATATTTGCTTGCAGGTCATAGGCAGATGCAAATGTTCCAATTAGCGCATCAGTTAAAACCACGCCTTTCACCAGATCACTGTCGAAACGTTTATCAATTTCTTCCCCAATTGGACGTTCCACCAAGTAATCCCAGGCTTCAGGAAGATTTATTTCACTTTTCAGTTCGCTTCTAGTCTTTAAAGGTTGCAATAGCGTCGGTGCAATCTTTTGGGCAAACTCTGCGACCTCACCATAAAACTGTTGCCAGGCTGCTGCTTCGTGGCCTGTTGGATCAAGCTCATTAAATGATTGCGCTGTTTTTTCATCCCATTGTCTTGATACATATAAACCTTTATCTGCATACGGGGTGTAACTAGATACTTCGCGAGAAATACATTCAAATGAGAGGCCAAGGTCAGCCACGATTGCATCGGGCAACAGCGAGACTAGGTATGAATAGCGTGACAAATGTGCATCAAAGCCATCAAAGGCTTGAACACTTTGCGTCGCTCCGCCTATTTCTGGATTTGCTTCCAGGATTACAACTGATTTTCCAGCTCGTGCTAAATACGTGGCAGCAACTAAACCGTTGTGTCCGCCACCAATGATGGTGACATCAAATTTCTTGTTCTTCATCTAAACCGCCCGGGCAATCCGATCAATTGCTTCGGTGATTATTTCGGGGCTGGTTGCAAAATTTAAGCGCACATACTGACTGCACTGCTTTCCAAATGCATGTCCTGGGCTAAATGCAACCCGACCCTTTTCAACCAAAGTAACGGAGGGATCTGCGCCAAGGTTTAAGGACTCAACATCTAGCCAGGCCAAATAACTGTTTTGCGGAATGTGATAACGAACGGTCGGAAGTTTTTCTGCCAAAAGTTTCTTTATCAAATGACGGTTATGGTCTAGCTGCGCAATGGCGGTATCGAGCCAAACTCCACTATCAGCAAATGCCACAGCTGTTGCAAATCCGCCCAATAAAGATGCACGGTAATGCATCGCTGGTGCCAAATTCGCTAACTTAGAATCGATTGCTGCGCTTTGAGAAATGATAATTGCACACTTCAACCCTGCAATATTCCAGCCCTTAGATGCGGCTGTTACACAGACTGATACTGATTCGGCATCGGCACCTAAAGATAGAATCGGGACAAAGCGTGTGTCAGGAAATGTTAGCGGAGCATGAATTTCATCGCTGATAACAAGCACGTCATGCTTTTTAGCTAACGCCACAATCTTGCGTAAATCTTGCTCGGTATAAACAAATCCAAGTGGATTATGAGGACTGCACAACAGGTGCACCTTCAATCCAGATGCGTATGCGCTTTCAATGCCTTGCCAATTAATAATCCAAGGATTTACCGCTTCGTCACCGATTCGATCAAATGGAACATCGACGCAATCTAACTTCGTTTCATTAATCCAGGTATAGAAGTTGTGATAAACCGGCGAGCTAATAAGAATCGAATCCCCAGGTTGTGTAAACACTCGTAAGATTTCTACAACTGCTACACCGACATCTGTGGCTGCTCGTACTTGTTTTTCATCAACGGCCCAATTCCAACGTTCTGCCGCAAATTTTTTAAATCCTAAGCCAAGTTCTGGAATCGGTCCTAGATATCCCAAGTCTGAATGTGAAACCATTTCAGTAAGAAGCGCTTTGATTGGTTCTGCTACTGGAAAATCCATTTCGGCAACTGGTAACGGCAAGACATCGCTCGGGAATCCGCGCCACTTTTCACTGCGGTGAGTGTGAAGCTCTGCAAGATTGTGCGCCGAAAACTGATGATCGCTCATGACTGCAAGGTTACCTCAGAGTGCTTGTTCTTCGACAGTCAATCTGCGAGTTGAATTACGCACAACAAGTGTTGTCGGAAGCACTAAGGAAGGTGGATCAATTGCGGGCTTTCGTAAACGTTCCATAATTGACCACGCTGCCATTTCGCCCATGAGCGTGACAGGCTGTTCGATGGTAGTAAGTTCAGAAAATTCAGCCATTTCATGTCCATCAAAACCAATAATCGAAATGTCATCTGGTGCTTTTAAGCCATGACGTCGCAACGCTTGCATTGCTCCAATCGCCATTTCATCAGATTCGCAAAAAATAGCTGTTGGTCTATTGGGGCGAGCTAACAAATCATCCATTGCACGTGATGCGGTGTGCATCGTAAAGTCGCCATGAACTTCACGTGAAGGAAGCCATTCCAAACCACTTTCGGCAAGTGCTTGCATGAAACCCTTGCGGCGATCTTGCGGAACACTAAAGTTGAATGGATCATCCGGGCGACCTGACATCAGGCCAATCTTCTTGTGCCCCTGATTTACCAGGTGCTGGGTAGCTGTTTTTGCTGCTGCAACATCATCAATTTTAATCGACGCACATTTTGCATGTTCCATTCCGACAAGTGCAATTGGAACACCAAGGCTAAGGATCGAATCAAACTCTTCTTCTGTTGGTGGCAATGAGATAACAATTAGCGCATCGACTCGACCCTTTAATAAGTGATGCTGGAAAAGTCGCTCGCGACCCTTCATTTGGGAAAAGTTATACAGCAGTAAATCTAAGCCAGCCTCGCGAAGTGCTTGTTCGGCACCGCTGATTACCTGCGAGAAATACCAGCGAGAAATGTATGGAGCCACGACGCCAACTGCGTT
>DAISII010000019.1:0-976 GCA_036822115.1 Candidatus Planktophila sp. | reverse complement strand
CGACCTCCAACAACATTCTGGCGATCTGAAATTAATGGGTAATTCAATTTTTCGGCGGCAGCAATAATCTTTTCGCGAGTTTGCTGATTCACATGATGGAGGCCACGAAGTGCGCGTGAAACTGTTGCTGTCGAGACTCCAGCCTCTTCTGCAACTTCCTTGATTCCTGCCATGTGATCACCCCCTACGGCTGATAAATACTGCAAAAGTTTTGCAATAACTGCAAAAGTATGGCAAGGAAACTGTAAAAAGCAATTTCACGCTTAAATCAGGAGTACATTAGAAGTCATGAGCAACCAAATTGAAACCCAGATCGATGTCACGCTAACTGAACGTAATCGTGTTTCTGCGTTTTTTCGCCTAGTCCTCATTGTCCCGATCGCCATCTTTGTGGCCTCTTTTGCGCCTTCTTGGGGCAACAACACTGAAACCCTGACAGTTGGGTTCTTAATTCTTCCGGTCGCCCTAGCTCTAGTTTTCCGCCAGGTGTACCCAAGCTATTTGCTGGCATTTAATGAAGCGTTTCTGTCTTTGCAGACCCGCCTTAATGCTTATGTCTTTTTGTTAACAGATGAATATCCATCGATTGAAGAAAACGATGTAGTCAGTGTGACTTTCCCAGAAGTAGATGCCAAGGCCCTTAATCGCTGGCTGCCGCTGATTAAATGGTTGCTAGCAATTCCTTTATACATAGTTGGAATTGCCTACATTTTCTATGGCGCATTCTTAACCCTATTCGCCTGGTTCAGTATTTTGTTCAGCGGTAAGTTTCCAGAATTTTGTGCCGAAGGTATCGTTGGCGTAATTGCTTACTGGAACCGCGTAGCAGGATATGCACTACTTCTAGTTACAGATGAGTATCCAACCTTTTCTCTGTAACTAGCTTGTCTCTGTAATCAAACAGGGTATGCCACCCCAGTACTTGAATGACAGTCATATCCGTTGGGATTTTTCTGTAAGTATTTTTGGTGGTACT
>DAISII010000018.1:3470-10995 GCA_036822115.1 Candidatus Planktophila sp. | reverse complement strand
GCACGCTGTTGAGTTCTCAAGGTACGGATGCGCACTGCTTCTCAGGATTTCTCCTAATTTTCAGGGCAGATCGCCAAACTTAGTGCATGCATGCAGGCTCGGTCAAACTGGCCTAAATGAGGTACTTGGTCTGGCTGAAGCTCAATTACTTGATCTTCGACGCCTACTGTCCGGCCTGAATCGTCCGTTCCCAGCAAGGAGCGTAACTATACATAGCGGCCGCAGACCGGTCAAATCGGGATAGTCGGCCAGTAAACATCAACGCTTTAGATAGTGAAGTACGAATTATCCATGCCCGCTAAGGTTTTTGGGGTACTTTGCCGAATTTAGGTTAATTCAACGGCGGCAAGGTCTCGCTTGCCTTTTCTCAAAACCGCGTATTTTCCGCATAAAAAGTCAGATTTTGAGGGTCTGAAATCTTCACCGGAAATCTTCTGATTATTGAGATATGCGCCACCCTCTTTAACAATGCGACGCGCTGCAGATTTCGAGTCAACAACACCAGTTGCTGCTAAGAGATCAACCCAGGTAGGAATTTCCTCTGCAGATGAAACAGTTGTACGTGGAAGTTCGGCTAGTGCTGATGCAAGCGTTGCTTCATCTAGTTCAGAAAGTTCACCCTGACCAAATAAAGCGCGTGCAGCAGCTTCCACACGTTGTGTTGTCTCTTCTGAATGCACGAGCGAAGTTAATTCGCGCGCAAGTGCGCGGTGGGCTTCGCGTAAACCAGGATTTTCATTGTGGGATTTTTCAAGTTCCGAAATCTCTTCGTGAGACTTGAATGAAAATACCTTTAGGAAGTTGATTACATCTTTGTCATCCGAATTCAACCAGAACTGGAAGAACGCATAGGGAGATGTCATTTCAGGATCTAGCCACACTGAACCGCCAGCAGTTTTTCCAAATTTAGTTCCGTCAGCTTTCATCAACAATGGAACAGTAAGAGCATGGCCACTGCCTTGCTCAACGCGTCGTATTAGATCGAGACCAGCAACAATATTTCCCCATTGATCAGAACCGCCAACTTGCAATGTGCAATTGTTGCGTCGATAGAGTTCTAGAAAGTCATATGACTGAAGCACTTGGTATGAGAATTCAGTGTAAGAAATCCCACCGGCTTCAAGTCGTGCTGATACAGAATCTTTTGAAAGCATTTGATTAACACTGAAATGTTTTCCAATGTCTCGCAAGAATTCAATGGCACTAAGTGGTGATGTCCAATCAAGATTATTGACAACCGCTGCAGGATTCTTTGGAGCATCAAAATCCAAGAAGGCCGAAACTTGTCCTCGTATACGGCTTACCCATCCTTCAACAACATCGGTGCTATTAAGGGTTCGTTCTTCATTTTTGCCACTGGGATCCCCAACCAAGCCAGTGGCTCCACCAACCAAGGCGATTGGATTGTGCCCTGCTAATTGAAAACGTCGAAGTACAAGCAGAACTACCAAATTACCAGCATGAAGTGAAGGTGCAGTTGGATCAAAGCCGACGTACAAAGTGATGGGCTTTTTCAGTGAATCTAACAAAGCTTTTTCATCAGTTGATTGGGCCAATAACCCGCGCCAGCGAAGGTCTTCGATTAAATTCATGAGCTCATCATCTCCGAAAATGCCTGGTGCTTGCTGGCAATTTCTTGGCTAGTTTTCGCATTGGCAGTTAATGCATCTTTGATTTGCTGAGTAACCAAAATCGGTGCGGTTCCACCTGCTGTTGTTCGTGAGTTAAGGGCGCCATGAACAGTTAGGAGTTCACGTACTCCCCCATCTAATTGCGGGTGCACGAGAAGGAATTCAGCATCGCTTAACTGATGTAGCTGACGTCCCGTTGATTCACACATAAGCACGCACTGTCCGGCGGCATCATGGGCCTGAGCAAATGGAACTTTCTTACGTGCAAGATAGTCCGCTATCTCCGTTGCCAGAGAAAAGCCAGTTGGCGCAGAAAGTGACATCTTCTCACGATCAAAATCGGTGGTTGCAATCATTCCGGTTACTGCAGGTAGAACTAACATCAAAGTATCAATGCTGTCGAACAAAGGCTCTTTGTCTTCTTGCAAATCGCGATTATATGCAAACGGCAATCCCTTAAGCATTGTTAAAACACTCATGAGATTTCCAACTAGTCGACCTGATTTACCGCGGGCAAGCTCGGCCATGTCGGGGTTTTTCTTTTGGGGCATGATGGATGAACCAGTTGAATAAGCATCAGCAACTTTTGCCCACGCAAACTCTTGCGAAGCCCACAATGTCCATTCTTCGCCAATGCGTGAAAGGTGATTACCGATCATGGCGCAAATGAATAAGGCTTCGGCGACATAATCTCGATCACTAACTGCATCGATACTGTTTGCAAATGTGGAGTTAAAACCTAAGTTCTTAGCAGTAAATGCTGGTTCAAGGGCAAGAGATGATCCGGCAAGTGCTCCAGCGCCAAGTGAGCTGACAGATGTGCGTGCAAGCCAATCATTTATACGATCGAGATCGCGAGCAAAGGCGTGTGCATGCTTTGCTAATTCATGACCAAAAGAAACTGGTTGTGCATGTTGAATATGTGTGAAACCAGGAGCAGGATCATTGACATATTCAGCTGCTTTTTCGAGAATCGCAGTTTGCATCGCTGTAATCAGCCGACCAACTTCAAGCATGTGATCTATTGCAAAGAGGCGAAGATCTGTCGTCACCTGATCATTACGAGAACGACCGGCGCGCAGAGCGCCTCCGATGGCCCCGAGTTTTTCTGTTAATCCTCGTTCTAAAGCACTATGTACATCTTCATCTGAATCAATGGCTACAAAACTCCCGGAAGCCACCTCTGCTGAAAGATCGGTGAGGGCATGTGCGATAGCAAGGGCGTCTTGTGCATCGATCAACCCACTCTTTTCCAAGATTGCACAATGTGCCTTTGATGATCGCAGGTCATACGGGGCTAAGCGCCAATCAAAGTGAACGCTTCTGGACAGCGCAAAGACTGATTCCTCAGCTCCTTGTGCAAATCGTCCGCCCCATAGCGCCATTACTTCCTCTTTCCATCTGTCTGTGCGTAAGCAAGCAATTCTTTCGCTAAATGTGCTCCACCTGTCGCTTTCTTCGATACCAAAATAATCGTGTCGTCTCCGGCGATGGTGCCTATGACCCCTGTTAAAGCAGCATGATCTAAAGAGCTGGCCAAAAATTGGGCCGCTCCTGGCGGAGTATGGATTACCGCCAAATTTGCACTGTGATCAACAGACAAAATCAGCTTTGCTGGCAGAGGGGTACTACGAACAATTGCAGCATCAGAGCTTTCTCGTATTTGATAGGTGCTTTCACCATCTTTGTTGCGAGCACGAATAGCGCCAATCTCTTCCAGGTCTCTAGAAGCTGTTGCTTGAGTAACTTTGTACCCTGATTTTTTTAACAACACCACCAGATCTGATTGTGAATGCACTAATCCAGATTGAATGAGCGCGATTGCTTTGGCTCTACGGGCCGAGACTGATTGGGCATTACTTGGCATGTGCAATTACCTTTCTGAAAATAGTAATGAACTTATTGATTTGTGCATCCGAAACTATCAACGCAGGTGCGATACGAATTGTTGTTGCATTTGCAGCATTAACGAGAACCCCCGCAGCTCGCATCGCATCTGATATGTCAGAGGCCTTTAGCGACTCCAATTCGATCCCAAGCAGTAGTCCAGCTCCACGAACCTCTTTTACGCCCGAGATAAGTGCTAGTTCTTGCATTAAATGCGCACCTTGCTTTTCGACTTTGCTTAAAATCTCTTGCGATTCAATGAATTTTATTGCGGCAAGTCCAGCAGCAGTTGTTACAGGATTTCCGCCAAATGTAGAACCATGATCTCCTGGCTGGAATGAATCGGCAGCTTTGCCTAATGCAATCATTGCTCCAAGTGGCAGTCCGCCACCCAAACCTTTAGCCAATGTAATTACATCTGGCGTGATCCCCGAATATTCATAGCCAAACCAATCGCCTGTTCTGCCCATACCGGTTTGCACCGCATCAATTACTAGTAGCGCGCCATTCTTGTCGCAGAGCAGACGAAGTTCCTGTAAGTAATTTGCTGGAGGAACAATTACTCCTGCTTCTCCCATGATTGGTTCAATAATTACCATCGCAGTTTTTCTGCTGACCGCTTTGCGCATCGCATCAATGTCGCCATAAGGAACATGTTTTACACCTTTAATGAGCGGCAGGAATGGTTCACGTTTAGAAGGTTGCCCAGTTAGCGATAGCGCACCCATAGTGCGACCATGAAAAGCACCCTGGGCAGCAACAACACGTACTTTTCCCGTACGACGTGAAAGTTTTAACGCTGCTTCATTTGCTTCGGCACCTGACTGACAGAAGAAAACTTTTGCATTTCTATCTCCTGTCATTGCAACTAACTTTTCAGCTAATTCAATTGCGTTGGGATGAGCATAGAAATTACTAACATGGCTAAGAGTTGAAACTTGCTTGGTTACTGCTTTCACAATCACCGGGTGTGCATGACCCAATACGCTCGTTGCAATTCCTCCTAGGAAATCAAGGTAGCTCTTACCGTCTGCATCAGTGACAACAATTCCCTTACCCTTAACCAAGGTAATGGTGGGTTTTCCATAATTGTTCTGTAGAGAACTATCCCAACGTTTTAGATATTTACTGTTAGTCATGCAGCACCAATGTTCCGCCTGTACCAGCTAATGCTGATGCAAAGCTATCGGGATCTGTTCCGTCAATAATTCGTACAGCTTTCGCACCAAGAGACAGTGCATCAAGTGCTGCCTGAACTTTTGGTGACATTCCTTGGGCAAAGCCAGACTTGATGCTTTCAAGTTCGAGTGCAGAAATACTGTTAATCAGAGAACTCTTATCTGGCCAGTTGCGATAAATGCCAGCGACATCAGTCATTACTATCAAAGCAGATGCTTCTAATGAAGCAGCTATAGCCGCGGCTGCAAAATCAGCATTCACGTTAAGTCCTGTTTTCATATCTTCATCTGAAGAAACTGGCGCTACTACCGGAACAATCCCCCGATTAAGAAGTTCCAGCAACGCAGTTGGATTAACTTTCTGTACATCGCCGACAAAACCCAGATCGGCCGGTGTGCCATCAATCAACTGTGTCCGACGATTAGCAATGACAGTTGGCAATGTACGAGCAGACATCGCTTGCGCCTTGATTCCAGCTTTACTTAATGTCGCTGCAACTTCGGTACCAACTTGATTTACCAAAACATCCTCGACAACATCAAAAATCTCCTTGGTGGTAACTCGAAATCCTCCCAACCAAGTACTAACAATGCCTTTTGCCTGTAGTGCAGCATCAATTTGTGGGCCACCTCCATGGACAACAACTACCTGCTCCCCTGCTTCTAGTGCTGCAGCGATGGCCTTAGCAAAATTGCCGTTCTCATCCTTCATGGCATGGCCGCCAAACTTTACGACAATCACTATAAAACCTTAAGCGCCAATACCGTCGAGGGCCAGGCCACTAATCTCGGCCAGACCACAAATCAAATTAGCATTTTGAATCGCTTGACCCGCAGCACCCTTTCCTAAATTATCGATTGCAACAGATACGACTAAACGATTTGTATGTTGATCAACAGCTACCTGGATTTGAACCTTGTTGCTTCCAGACACGGCACTTGTCTTCGGCATTTGCCCGATTGGCAAAACATCAACAAAAAATTCAGAGGCAAAATGTTGCGTAAAGAGAGCGTGTGCTTGCTGTGTCGTCAATGGTTGATTCAACTGAGCTGTAATGGTGGAAAGAATGCCGCGTGGCATAGGAGCAAGAATGGGCGTGAATGAGATCTTCACTTCCTCTTGCGCGACTGCCGATAGTGCTTGTTCGATTTCAGGTGTGTGCTGATGGACTCCACCGAATTTGTAGGATGACAGTGATCCCATTACCTCGCTTGCAATTAAATTTATTGTGGCGCTGCGACCTGCACCAGTTGTTCCAGATACGGCAACCACCACGATGTCTGAAACATCGATAAGACTAAGGGCGGGAGCAATTCCTAGTGCAATTGATGTTGCATAACATCCTGGGTTGGCCACTTTGCTTTCTTTTTTGATTGCATCGCGCTGGCCTGATGCAAGTTCTGGCAATCCATACACCCAAGAACCCGCGTGCTTTCCTGAGTAATACTTTTCCCATTGAGCTGGGCTTTCTAATCTAAAATCTGCGCCCAGATCAACAATCTTCACATGAGCTGGGATTTTTGCAATTAACGATGCTGATTCACCGTGAGGAAGAGCTAGAAACACTAGTCCCAGCGCAGAGAAATCGATTGAATCAGTTGATACAAAACTTCTACCTGCATAGCTTTGCAGTTGAGGATGAACAGTTGTGACCTGCTCCCCTGCATTCGAATGCGCACTTACAACCATAACCTCAAAATATGGATGAATAGCGAGGAGCCTTAAAAGCTCGCCGCCGGCATATCCACTTGCCCCAATGACCGCTGTTTTCATGGATTAAGGGTAATGGACAATCTATAATTATGCAATCCTATGCATAATTATGCGGTTCGAACAACAGCTCCGAACTTGGTCGCCGCTACAGCTGTGGCTGCCTCACGCATAGCAGAGACTTCTTCGCCTGTAAGGGTGCGATCCTGTGCTCGGAATACAAGGGTGAAGGCCAAGGAAATCTTGCCGTCACCTATCTTGTCGTAGCGATCAAACAAAGTAATCGACTCAAGCAACTCTCCTGCGCCTTCACGCAAAGCGCCTTGAACATCTGCTGCACTGACATGTGCATCAACAATCAGTGCTACATCCTGAACTGCTGCGGGCATTGTGCCGACGGTCGTAGGTCGAACTAGAGCCGAATCTGGAAGTGCACTCAATGCAACAGCAAACGCCACTGAACGTTCAGGTAAACCATAGGCAGCGACTATCCGTGGGTGGAGTTCGCCAGCATGTGCAACTGCTTTTCCATTAACGATTAATTCTGCGCAACGACCTGGATGCCATGGAGCTAGGTCCGAGCGAGCCACTGTCCATTCAAGATTACACAGCGCCAAAATATCTTGAGCATAGGAAATCGCATCTTGCCAATTGTAAGCACGAGCCTTTCCTTGCCAATTTTCATTTTCGGTTTTGCCAACTAGCAAACCTGCAACGTGATAGCCCTGTTGTGGAACACTCGCGAAAATTTCATCGATGACTTTTTGTGCAGGACGTTTGGACAAATCTGGAGAAATTGCTGAAACCAATTTTTGTGAACTACGGAAAATCGAACCCATTTCAAAAATTGCAAAGTCCTTAGCACCGCGACTGATATTGCGTTGAGCAACTTCGATCAATCCCGGTACCAGGTGTACGCGCATTAGTGGGAACTCTTCAGACATTGGATTTGCTACCTTGTATGTCGAAGCACGTTCGCCCACAAAACCCATGGAATCTATAGTTGTCTGATTTGTAAATGGGAATGTTTGAACTTCTGCGAATCCACGGCTGGCAAGCATTGTGGCTACAGCCCGACGTCGTTTTTGTGTAGGGGTCAATGTTGCATGCAATGGACG